>DAOUVJ010000026.1 GCA_030667705.1 Promethearchaeota archaeon
ATAAACAAGGATAAAGTAAGTAATTAATCCAAGAATAAACAAAAAAAATAAAAAGATTAGGAACTAAAATTTACTCAATTTCTTATTTTTCTTTTTTTATTATTTATTTTTGTAAACATTTTGTAAACAATTTAATGATGAAATCATGAATTCTGATATGATGATATTTATTTAAGAATGCGTTTCTTATTGCCAATTTCAAGATATAGAAACTAAATGGCTAAACTTCACTTTAAATGAGAATATGTCAAGACCAGATCGATGAAGGTAATGAGTCTACCTTAGAAAAATATTTTGCGATTCCCCTCAGCCAGATTACCAGCATTTTAATTGAGAATGAAAACTTGAGGTTGGAAAGAAAATGAGTCCTTAACAGAAGAGGGTTATTCGGGGATTATCATTTCCTTTTTTCACAATTTTTTATTTTTTTAAATTTTTTATTTAAGAGGATTATCATTTCCTCTGGTGAAAAATAAAAGTTAGATTTAATAGTTGACTATCACATTATCAAAATGTTGTTTATATTATTGCACTTTCAATAGGTTATTAATGATGAATTCAATATTAGATGATCCTAAAGCAACCATAAATCACGTTAACTCCTTAGCTTTTAATAGATCTACCGGTTCAGTAGGAGAAACGGAAGCGGCTTTTTATATCCGCGATCAATTAGATAATAAAAATATTGATAATAATTTTGAATATTTTGGATATATTGGTCCAAAAAGAGTATTAATGAGACTTACATATCTCATTATCCTTACCTATCTATTATTAAATAAACTCTTAATTGTCATTGCTCTTTACTTTTCAATAAAATATTTATTTGCCTCCGCGCGTAATTATTCATTCGTTAAAGAAGAAAGTTCAAAAAATTTGGTATCAACAATACCAGCAAATACTCAAAGAAAAAAACGTCCCGTGGTGATACTCACGGCTCATTACGATTCATTTTCAGCTCATCTTCCTTATAGACTTCAAAATTTCTTGTTTTTTATTTTCAGGGTTATTATAGTTCCATATTTTATGATCAAATTAACCGTCTCACTCTGGATACTCGCAGATTTTATCGTTTCTCCAAATCAAGACTCATTCATCATAGATCTCATTCTAATGTCATCTACAGTAGAATTTTTTATCTTTTTCTTAATTTTCTTACTCATCTATAATACTAAAAAATCAATGGGCGCTATTGACAATGCGAGTGGAGTTTCTATAATAATTGAGTTGGCTAAAAAGTTAAATGAGAAACCTTTAGAAAATATGGATGTTATTATAGTTTTCACTGGTGCAGAAGAATGGGGTTTAATTGGTGCAAATAGGTTCTGCAAAAGAAATAAAAAATCATTTTCAAAGAAATACATCCTCAATAAATCCCTTAATATAAATTTTGATATGATTGGTACATATGTAGGTTTACTTAATAAGAAAAGCATATTCAACAGGAAGGTAATCAATCAAACACTTAATGAAAATCTTGAAGATGCTGCAAACAGTTTAGGAATATCAATAGTTAAACACAATCCCGTGATTAGTCCAAAGACTGACCACAGGGCTTTTCAAAAATTTGCAAGAAAAACCAAAACAGATTTTCAAGTTGCTTGTTTCCACTCTGCTAAAGATGTAAAGTACATCCATTCTCCAAGAGATACTCCAGATAACTGTGATGTTCAAAATTTAAATAATGTTTTAGAAATTTGTGTGAAAACCTTACGTAAAATCGATTCAGAGTCATATCCATCAGAAAAAATCTGATAATTTCTGTTGTTTTATTTTTGGGTTATTTGTTAAACTTTCTACATATTGTTCGATTAGTTCCATTCTTTGAACGGTATAGTGATCAAGATTGAAATCTTTGCAAAGTTTTTTAGCTCTTGGAATATATTTTTCTATACCTCCGCTATTTACCGTTAAGATCACTTTTTTGCCACATTTTGGACATTTACCATTATTAGACATCGGAGGACGCCGAAATTTTTCATTACATTTAACACATCTGAACTCTTGAGTTGAAAATTTACGTAAATTCCCTAGTATATCTGGATTGAAATGAGTTGACAGGATTTTTTCGGCAACTTTCTTTGCATCAACAGCTTTGATAATTTTCGCAATATGTAATTGAGCTTCTATCTTCTCTTCCATATTTTCATGAGTTTTATATGCTGTCATCAATGGACCTTCATTTATATCAACCGTGGGAATATTAAATCCGAGATCTTCATATTGTTTTTCTGTGCCTAATCGAAATTTCACTAAATTCATAATTTCTTCAATTTCTTGTGGTGATACGAAATTTTGAGTTGCTTCATAAAACTCTAAAGGATATCGGTATAAGGTATCAATGTTATGCGCTTCCCCATCAATTTCATTAGGATCTAACTTAGTAGAAATTACTAACGTAGCATCCATTCTTCCCCCGATCCTACTAGGTAAGTAATATCTGGAAAAATTTAATAATGGATCAAGTAAAAGCATTATACCATCTTCATCGCCATCACAATTACGACGCTTGGCAGCATGCCAATAAGGATGAGCATAAATAGACCTTGCTGGTGAAGTACCAATTATTCTACCAATGATACCCGCACTAGTATGAGGTGCTAAACCAACAACCAAGTGACCAATTAAATCATCTTTATCAGATACATTATAAAATCGCTTTAATTGATAAAAACTCTCAAGCTCATCATCTAAAAATTTCGTAAGTCGTATAAAATAAATAACACAATCTTCCGATAAGAGAATGTCTTGTACTTTAAGTTCTACTATCTGATCAGTTTCCTCTAATGGGTTGCCTTGATAATCATATTCATATCCTAATTCCTTCAGTTTTTTGATAGATGTGCCAATCTCTTTAGGCTTAAAATGGGTTAAAGGTATGTCAGTAGCATCATAACGTATCTCTGCCGTTTTATATACTAACAAACCATTCTTTGCTCTTAATATACCTTTTTCAATAGGTTCAGGAAGTTTAAATTTATTGGTTAATCCAAAAATAGCCTTAAATTTTTTGGGTAGAGTCAATCCTAATGACGAGAGAGCAGAATTGATATAATTTTTAAAGTTAAGAGATGCTTCACTTGAGAAGCTTAATGTTTGACCGCATTGAGAGCATTTGTCAGTATTCTTTGAATATGTTTTTTTACATTTTACACAGATCTTTTGTATTTCTGTATGACTTCCACATTTTGGACATTTATTAAAAAGAGAAACATTATGACAATTAGGACATTTTTTTCTACCTGCGTCAATTTTAATTGTTCCAAGCTCTATTGCTTTTTCAACTAATCGTTGATTCCCCACCTTATCGCTTAATGGAAACAATGAATGAACCCCTTTCATGGATTTTCGTTCAGATTTTTCTGGTCGTCCCATTCTAGTCCCCATATAGTAAGGGGCTTTATTCCTTATTTCAAGTCCAGATCTAAGTTTAAAATAAGAAAAACTATCATGAATACCTTCCATGGATATATGATTTGAACTTAAAAGATCGAAAATTGATTGGAAAATATAATTCTTAGCTTTACTGAATTCAATAACTCCATCCTTGACCAAATGGACAACAAAAGCCTTTTCTAAAATTTCTTTTATTTTTGGGTCGTTCTTCAAATAAATTTTCTTTTCAGATCCATCAAAACCTTCATTCATAGCTGTTCGAAGTACTCCTAATTCAGTTACAGATACATTTCCCCAATAATCAGTATAAAACGGGTGTAGGGGGATTTTTAAACTGTACGCTAATTTTAGAGCATCCTCTGCTGAAGGAATATTATAGAATGGGTCTTCTATAAAAGCTTTTAGTTTTGGAGGCGATTTTCCTGTTTTTTGGAGAGCATTTTCTAATTCTAATACCCACCATTCTTCAACATAACCTGATGGGATTAATTTATGGTTATTTTCAGCAAATTCTCCAAAACCAAACAAAATATCACCTAAAAAAAGTATGCTTTCTACTTCTGGAAAAATACGTATTGCTTTTTCCTTAGTTTTAACTTTTATAACGCTTCCATCCTTCAATTTTACTATTGGAGGCTCAATGGAGCTTACAGGACAAACACTCGCACTTTTCCCAGGGCGCTCGATTCTTAGTTGAGTGCCAATTGCTATAAAATTATCCAATAGAGTCATAGTCGCCGGATGCATTCCTGCAGCTGCAAGACCTGTGTTTCTAGACCTACCATAACGAATTCGATGACCTCCGATACGTGAAGGATGACTGAAAACGGGTCTTCCTGCTATTATATCTGAAACATATTTAGAATTAGGAACTATTTCTTTTTGATTAATAATTTCTTTATTATCCGAGTTTTCCGTTTTTTGAGAAATATTTTTTAATGATTTTAACCATTCCCAACCTTTTAAATTCATGCTAGTGGCAATCTTCATTAATTTCGGTGCTTTGAGAAGTATACCATCATTCAATACTAAACAAGCACCTCCTCGAATTTTATTAGTATCAACCCGGGGAAGATCCCGAAAAGCAGAAACTTCTTCATCTTCAGTTGAATCACCATTAATTTCAATTGGTAGATGTTCAACAGCAAATCTTATTTCATCATTTGATGAAGGGTATTGAAGATGGACTCTACGATCATATAATTTAACTTCTTCCACATATCTTCCAATCTCTGCTTCAGTAGCCTCATACTTAGGGATATTTGACTTTTCTCGCACATAATCTGCAATAAGCACACATAAAGCTGCAGTAGTACCTCCTGCAGCTCGAATTGGTCCAGCAAAAAAGAGCGATAGATAGGATTTTCCATAATTATCTTTTCTAATGAGGATTTTTGATATTCCTTCTAATGGAGCACTAACAACCCCCATTGTCTTTATTGCTAACCCTACTCTAATTGCACGTTCCACTCTTTCATCTAAGGTTCCAATCTTTCCTAATTTTTTTTCCAAAATATCGGAAACAACTTGAAAAACAATTTCATCATCAGATTTGCCACTATTCTTTAATTTTCGGATCACTTCAGCAATACCTTCTGGTCCTACAAGTTTTTCGACTCTTCCAGCTAGATCTTTTGCTTGTGGGGATTCTACAAATATTTCAGGATCTAAACCTTTCTGACGGGCTTCTTCAGCAATTTTATAACAATGATCTACATTTTGTTGAATTGATGTAAAATATTTTTCCATATTTTTGCTTGAATCTGACATAATGAACTGAATCCAATAAACCAAATTTATTATGATTATAAATGAATCTTGAAAAAATAAATGGAATTATTAATAGGATAATTGAAAACCTAATTTAATAACCAAATGAGATGGTTGATTTTCAAATAAATTGATTGAAATGATACTCTCTCTTAAAATATAAGATGAGATGTTTGTTCTTTAATAATAAACAATATAATTATTCATTACAATACATATTATAATTTCTATCTCGAGAGAATAAACCTTGAATCAAGAGTATCTTTCCCATAAGAAGGCATTGATAAATAGATTAGCAAATTCTGGCATAAATATTTCTCCTAAATCTATTGAAATCATCATGAGCTTGGAAAAACCTCTAATTAAAGCAGATATCATAATACAAGCAATGAATATCATTCCCACATTTAATGGACATCTTACTGTGGATGTAATGCAAAAAATATCAAACGAAGAAATCCAGAGTGTGTTAAAAAGAGATAATCTGAAATTAAATATTGATGAAAAAGCTAAGTATAATGAAAATAACTTTAAGAGAGATCGAACAGACATTCCGGCTTCAATTAAGAATGAAGTTGAAATAAATACTCAAAATTTTATTAATATTCCTCAGCCAAAAAAATTTGAAGTGATCAACGGTCCTCTTCCAGCAAAAAGACAACAACCAAAAATTAAGCAATTTGACTCGGCAAAGTCATCACTCTCATTTAATCCCATAGCGAAAAATTATGAATTTGAATATAAGATTTTAAAGGATCCAAATGGTAAATTGTTCACAAATGGAACTTTCGATGATTTCTATGAGATGACTGTAGATAAATACAATTCATTGCGCAATTTAATGAGAAATCGAACTGAAGTACTCTCAGCAACAAATATTGAAAATATAATTAGATTATCTAACAATGCTGAAATATCTACGATGGGGTTGATCAAAAGTATACGATTAACAAAAAACAAAAATTATCTTCTATCATTAGAAGATTTAACGGGAGAAATTAATGTATTAATCAAGAAAAATAATGAAGATCTCAATGATTTGAAAAGAACTGAACGGATCGTCAATGACCAAATGATATATGTGGAAGGCGTATATAATCCAAGTAATTCTAAAGGCGGGGGGATTATTTTTGCAAATAATTTCACGAAAATAGACATTCCTACTAATTTCCAACCTAATAAAGCTACTGAACCTCTTGCTGTTGCGTTAATCTCCGACACTCACATCGGAAGTAAAGAATTTGAAGAAACATTATTCAAAAAATTTATCCGTTTCTTGAATGGTAAAGTTGGTGATGCTAAAGTAAGAAAATTAGCTGGAAAAATTAAATATTTGATTATTAACGGAGATTTAGTTGATGGAATCGGTATATATCCAAACCAAAATGAAGACCTCCTCATATCAGATATTTTTAAACAATACGATAAAGCTACAGAATTTATACAGGAGATACCCGAATATATTAAGATTTTTTATGTATCAGGTAATCATGAACCCGTGAGAAATGCTATTGCGAGACCCGCCGTTCCTAAAAAATATTGTAAAGGATTAGTAGATTTAGGAGTTAAATGTTTAGGAAATCCCTCCCTAATAAGTACCCACGGTGTTAAAACCCTTATATTTCATGGTGAAAGTATGCACGATTTAAATATGTCCGTTCATGATTTAGATATAAAAAAACCAACTGAGACAATGAAAGAATTGCTCATTTGTAGGCATCTTGCCCCTACATATGGTGGAAAGACTCAAATTGCACCCACAAATAAGGATTGGCTTGTAATAGATACGATTCCAGATATATTTCACACTGGTCATCTCCACATCAATGGATTTAGTCGTTATCGAAATGTTAGTCTAATCAACTCAGGATGCTTTCAAGCACAAACAGATTTTATGCGAAGTTTTGGCATAGATCCCACAATAGGAATAGTACCAGTTATTGAATTAGATTCATTGAAATCAAGTTTATTAGATTTTAAAAAACAACTTTAATTAAGCATTATTATGGATTTAACAATTCCCCGTAAAAATCTTTCAGATATGGTATTATATATTTGGAAAATCATTGGATTATCTTTAATATCATCAATTGATCTTCTATATAGACTTTCATTTGAATTATTTTTATACGATCCTAAAGAAGCTAAAAAATTTGTTGAAACTGCAATTTCTCAAAAATATTTAATTTTAGATAGAGGTGATAATCTCAAATTATCAAAGGAACTAAATCAAGAATTAACGATGTGGCAAAAAAAAAGAAAGGAAGAAATATCTGAGAGATTAACTTCCTCTAAAAGGATTAAAGACTTAAGGGTTGAAAAAGGAAATCTAATAAAAAATTCTAATCAATTCAAAACCCTATTTAGAATATTCGTTGATGATGCTACAGCAGGGAGATCAGCTTCTATTTTACAATCTGATATAAAGATCCTCAAATTTGATGATAAAACTGGAATCCTTAAAGCTACGGTAAAAGGATCTCAAGAAAATATTTATGCAATTGAAATAAATGTTAAGCTAAAAATATTAAAACATGATTGTCATGATTTTCAAACAAGGAAATCCAAATCTAAGAAATTTTGTAAACATTTGGCCAGATTATTTTTTCTATTAAAAGAACAAGATGAAACTTCAGCTACTTATTTCTTAAAAGAAATTGGAGATAATATCAATGATTGGGAATTTAATGATTAAAGTAGCTTTTTAAAAACGTTATTTTTGATTTTCACTTTATCAGTTTGTAATAATAAGGGTTTATAATTCAATAAATCAGCCATCGCTATATGATTTACTTGAGATAATACTTTTTCTATCAATGAAATATCTATATCTAAAGTGATAATCTTGGTCCTCCCATAATGCCCCATTGATCTTGTAGTTGCTGTTATAATGCCTGCTAAAGCAAGTTCATTTATGTAATCTGCTATTCTTCTTTTGGTTAATAATTTTGTATTTGTTAGCTTATTTGCAAGTTCTAAGTGTATCTCATATATATCACCTGAAGTGATTATATTTTCCTTAGAATACTTTCTCATTAAATAAATCGCAGTAAGTGTTAATTGAGACTGTAAAGGCATTCCTAATATATATTCAACTACATTATCTTTCTCTATATCTTGTTGAGCTTTAGTTACATCCGATTCAGAGACGAAAGCTCGCTGATTTCTCTCTGAATTTTCTCCAGCTTTTCTTAACAATTGAAGTGCTTTACGAGAATCACCGTGTTCCTTAGCAGCTAACCCTGCACATAATTTTATCACTCCTTCATTAATAACGCCATCTTGAAATGCAATTTTTGCTCGTTTCTCAAGAATATCTGATAATTCATTAGCATTATATGGATGAAATACCAATTCTTCTTGACCCAAACTTGATTTTACTCGTGGATCTAAATATTCTTTAAATTTCAATTTATTTGAAATTCCAATGACGTTAGTTCTACAAACATCTAAATTTTCATTTAATCGAGTTAGATCATAAAGAATTTCGTTTCCTCCCTTTTTTTCAATAAGAATGTCAATTTCATCTAAGACAAGAAAACAAACATTTGATTTTATGCATAAATCGAGTAAACCTAATAGCTTCTTAAAAATTATATCTTTTGGTAAACCTGTAGGAGGGATTTTTTCTTTTCCACTTATAGTATTATATATGTGTGCTAAAATTCGATAAGGAGTTGAAACAACATTACAGTTGATATATATCCACCAAGGTGGATTTGAATCACAGTGTTGGGCTAATTTCTGACTAACATATCTTATTGTAGCTGTTTTACCCGTACCAGTCATCCCATAACATAAGAAATTTGGAGGAACATCTCCTTTCAATGCACAAGCAGTGAGTCCTGCTATTTGTTCAATCTCAGCATCTCTATGTGGTAATTCATCTGGTATGAAAGATGGATCTAGTGCTTCCCGTTTTCTAAAAATTTTAGGACCATTCACATAATTTTTGTAAAATTGATCAATGTTAAAGCTATAGTTGTTATTATTATTTTGGTTAGTCAACACTTACATCATTCCTTTTATGTGAATATATAGGATGGAAAGCAAAAAAATTCCACTCGAAATCATATCATTTCTAATGCAAGATATGAATATAAATTTATTTATTGATATCATATTAAAGATTTAATAAGACCATCTTGCAACAACCTAATCAATAAAATATAATATTATTGTCGGGAATATAAAAGATCATTATTAGTTGACCAATATTATTAAACTCCTATTAAAAAGGAAAGTAAAACTTAAAATTTAATTTCAATAAAAAATAATCTAATCTAAATTTCCATATATTCTTTAAAAATGTCAGAATATGATAATAACGATCCTTTAAAAAAGAAACATATTAGAATCGCATTAATATTAGCTCTTACTTGCGGATTGATGATCTTCTTAGATTTCATAATTATTTCACAGATTTTTTCATGGGCAGATTGGGTGGCAACTCTGGTTTTAAGCATGTTATTCATTGTTCCTGCATACCTTTCTAATGCCGGAATGGTTTTCGTAGGTGGCGGAAAACCAATAGATGGAGGAAAATTTTGTAAAGATGGAAGAAGATTATTCGGGGATCACAAAACTATAAGTGGGCTGGTAAAAGGACCTCTTTATATCGGAATACCTATTTCTATCTGTATATTTATACTATTTCTCGTATTATGGCCTGGAATTCAACTTATTCCAATTACCGTTAACCAACTAGGAATATCTAAACTTTATTCAGATTTGATATTATATGAATTTTACTTCATTGGTGGACCACCTCCATTTGGGCTTTTAATGTTATTAATAAGGATAATACTAGTCTCATATGGAGCATCTCTTGGTGATTTAGCAGGATCTTTCATGAAAAGACGTTTTAATTACCCTAGTGGAGCTCCATTCTGGATAGTTGATCAATTAGATTTTGCTTTGGGAGCAATTCTCCTTGCCACAATTCCGGCTTTCATATTTCCTGGGATATATTATGCTCCTGATTTGAACATCATCATATTTCTAATGATAATTACTCCTTCAATAAGTATCATTGCAAACACAGTAGCCTACGTTGTCGGATGGAAAGATGTACCCTGGTAAATTAAAGCTTTACAACTTCACATTTTATATTAACTTGAAATCCTTTATTTTCTCCAAAACTTACATTCTTTTCAAAAAGTTTATTCACCGCTTTTATGTACTCTCCTCGACATCCGATGGCAATTCCTCGTTCCACAAAACTTAAAAATCCGACTATTATCTCTATTTTACCAGAATAAACATTTCGATGTACTATTATATCATGAACATAGGGGTCAGGAAAGAAATTATACAATAGTCTTAAAAGAGTTTTTTCTTCGCGGATTATTAACAATTTCTTAACTCGCAGTTGTCTTCTCATGAGAGGTAAAGAGAGTTTTGCTTTAAAATAATCCCGACTATCTACAAAAAAGAACACGAAATTCCTAATTAAGATAATATTTTTTGGATATGCCTTGCAGCATTGGTAAAAATAATGATGAAGGAGTATTTCTCGATTTGTATATTTTTTTTTCATCTGGAGTCTCTGATTAAAAAATGAATTTGTAGAATCTATTGAATTTATATCCAACATGTATAAGTTATTTTTCAACAATCATTTTAAAGTCCTCTAAGAAAAAATTATTGAATATGAGATACTTTATTAATAAAGAAACAATTTTATTAATCTATAACGAGAATGAAAAGAAAGTGAAAATTCCGGGATTTAAATACATTGACCACACCGCAGATGTTCAAGCTCGTTGCTATGGGCTCTCTCTCGAACAAGCATTTGAACAAACCGCCTATAGTTTGATGGAGACTATCTCACCTAATTTGGAAAAAATCCAAATTATAGAGAAAAAAGAAATTACAATTAAAGCAGAAGATAAGCAAGCTTTATTATTTGATTTTTTATCAGAATTTTTATACATCTTTGATGTTGAAGGTTTAATATTTTCCCAAATAATTGTTGAGAAAATTAAAAAAATAGGGAATGAATATGCTTTAATCGCAAATGTCAGCGGAGAGAAATTTAATAATTTACGTCATGAAATTGGGATAGAAGTTAAAGCAATCACGTATTCATACATGAATATTGAAGAAAAAAGTGATAAAACGATAATCGATATTGTTTTTGATATATGATTATCCTTTGACAACTCCTACTGGCACTAAGCGCACGATCTTTTCAACAATTCCAAGATCATGACTAACTTGAACTACTTGATCAATATCTTTATAAGCTCCTGGGGCTTCTTCAGCAACTACTTTATTCGAAGCAGCTCTTATCGAAATACCTTTTTTTCTAAGACTATCTGTTAATTGTCGAATATTAGGAAGGAATTCTCGTTTCGCTTTGGATCTAGACATCATTCGACCTGACCCATGTGCTGTTGAACCAAATGATAATTCCATCGCTTTTGGTCTACCAACACAAAGATATGACGCTGAACCCATGGTGCCTGGGATCAATGCGGGTTGTCCAATACTTTTATAATCCTGTGGTAATTCTGGATGACCCGGAGGAAATGCACGAGTAGCTCCTTTTCTATGTACATTTAATTTCATCTTCTTGCCATCTACTTCATGTTCTTCTATCTTAAGAATATTATGAGCAACACCATATATCAAAGTAAAATCTAAATCCTCAAAACTCTGTTTGAAATGTGATTGAAACGATTCTCTTAGCCAATGTGTAATTATTTGTCTATTAGTAAATCCAAAATTCGCAGCACAGGCCATTTGACTTAAATATTCTTCTGCTTCTGGCGTATTAGCAGGTACACAAGCAAGTTCCCTATCTGGAACCTCAATTTCGTATTTTTTCATGGCTTGTTCTATAGCTCTCAACGAGTCTGTACATACTTGGTGACCTAAAGCTCTCGAACCTGTATGAACCATCACTGTTACTTGATTCTCTTGAAAAATACCTAATTTCTTTGCTATTTCTTTATTGTAAATCTTATCTACTTTTTGTATTTCTAAAAAATGGTTTCCACTTCCTAAAGAACCGAGTTGTTTTATGCCTCTTTGCTTTGCTTTCGCTGAAACTAAATCTGCATTCGCTTCTTTTAAGAAACCATTCTCCTCACAGTGTTTTATATCTTCTTCCAAAGCATAGCCATTATCAAGTGTCCAGTTTAATCCATTATTAAGTACATCATCTAATTCCGAAAAAGTTATGTTTAATTTGCCCTTTGACCCCAATCCTGAAGGAATATTCTTAAATATTGTGTCTAACAAGGCTGGAATTTTATCTTTAACATCTTTTATCAGTAAATTCGTTCTTAAGAGGCGGACCCCACAATTTATATCATAGCCAACGCCCCCCGGAGATATCATGCCATCTTCAGCATCAGTTCCTGCAACTCCACCAATACAAAATCCATAACCTTGATGAGCATCAGATAAAGCTATCGCATGCTTTTTAATGCCGGGCAAACAAGCTACATTACTTATCTGATCAAGAGTTTTATCTCGTTTAATCCTTTCCATGATATATTCATTAGCATACACGTGAACTGGAACGTTCATTTCAAATTTTTTTATCGTACCTTCTACACGTGCCATTAAAGTTGTAGGGGGAATCTCATAAATATTATCAGCAATTTTATTCACGTTCATACTAACGAAAAAAATGATACCATTTTCATAAATTTTTTGATTATTGAAGAATATCGATCTTAACAAAGTATTAAAAATAGAAAAATCAAAAAATGTAATCACTTGATGTTAATGAATTTCAGTAAACCCAAATCATCCAAATCATCAATGATGACCTCAATCTCAGCCTGTGGAATGCCCGCCTCCTCCGCTATTTCTGAAATTGTATGAAACCCATCTGCTAAATGCGCAATCTTGTATGCATTCTTATCCAAAAAACCCTGCGTTATAACTTGAGTAGGTAACCGCTTCGAAGTCCATTCTGGTTTCTGATCTTGTACTATGCGCAAATCTTCTTCTGAAACAATTAACCCTTTCTTAGAGATCTGTTTACTTTTTTTTAAATAATCTTTTTCAAATATTTTCAAAATTGGAATTTTGAGCGGGATTTCAGCAATCTTACCATTTAACAAGATAGTATCTATGATTGGTTCGAAATCTCTAAACATTCGAACATCTCCTGACCAATTCGCAATTTTATCACCAAATTTATCAACGAACTTCTCGATTATATCACTCAAACTTTTATGCGTGATTTTCGCATCATCATTCTTATCTGCGGCGGCCGTGCAGAGAATCCCCTCTTTAAAAACTAATAGCAAGTAGAATACCTGCATATCTATGATTTTTAATTCACCAGAACCCTTCGAGAATTCAACACTAAAATCCTTAAGTGCGGTTAAAAAGCCCGAGACCAAATCTTGGTTAAATTCTATAGTTCCATAACTTCGATGGATCAGACATATTCCCGAATGTTGGTGTATCAGATATAGGTTATGAAGAACTTTAGGCACCTCCTAATTCATTTATAACGCTCTTACTACAGAAACAAGCAAGACTTCAATTAATTGTTTTAATATTAATAATATTCCCAATATTTATAATTTCTGAATTAAATAAGATTTAAAATAATATTATTTCATAAAAATCAAGTAATAAGTTTGATTAATTGTGTTCATATAGGATAAGTAAAATCTACACATAATTCCTTGCACATTATAATCAATGCACCAAATTCTGTAATTCCCTCGATCTCTTTCTTCTTTCCCAATATATACTCTCTAATTTCTTTTCTTGTTAATCCTGTTTCTTCAATTATTGCCCTTAAGATTCTTTCATTCATTTAATCTCAAAACCTTCTTAAAATTTGAATTCGGATCTATTTAATATCCCGGAATAATTATTTAAACTCCGATAAGTCTAGATTAAAAAAAAGAATTATGGTAATTCGAACTATCATTTTTTAACTTTTCATATTCTTTAAGATCGCCAAAATCCCCATAGAAGTGATCTTTACTCATTTTGAATACTCGAACTTGCCAGTTAAGATGCTTTATTCCAAATCTTATACTCTCAGGTATTTCAATTTCACCCCTAACAGAAGTTATTTGTTTTTTTAAAATATTGAATATCTTTTTTGAAAGTAAAAATATCCCCGCATTGTTTAGATTCGTTGAAGATGTCCCTTTAGGTGGTTTTTCAATAATTTCTGAACAGTATTGATCATTTAAGTATATAGCGGCACCCTTATAGGGATCTTCAACTAAATTCCCTACTAAAATGAAATCTGGATTTTCATTTCTGTAAATTTCAATTACTTTTTTATAAACTTCATATGAAACAAGCGTATCTCCCCATGTTAAGAAAAAGACAGAGTTATCAATTAACTTTTCACACAAAAGGACAGCTTCCCCTGTTCCATTTAAATCCTTCTGTTCTATATAGTCTATTTTTATGCCCCAGTTACGTCCATCTTGAAAATAATCGATAATTTGCTCCTTACGATATCCAACAACTAGTATGAAATCGTGAATTCCAGCTCTTTTTATACCTTCAATAATTGATTCTAATACAGGTTTACCCTTAAAAGGTAACATTGTCTTTTGATAATCATCCGAATAGGGTTTCATTCGCTTTCCAAATCCAGCGCAAAGTATAATTGCCTTCAAAAATCATTCCTCTTCATGTATACTTAAATAACTTGAATATGTAAGCTTCTCCTCCCGCATCTCGAATAGCTTTTGCAACTTCTTCTAGTTTTCCCGGGCATAGTGCGATCATACATCCCCCTCCTCCAGCGCCCATTTGCTTCGCTCCTAATGCTCCCGCGTACTTTGATGCTTGACATAATTTTTTTATTTTCTGAGTTTCTGCTTTCAAGATGGCTTCTTGTTCTTGTTGAGTATCCATCAATACTCCTAATTTTTGAAAATCCCCCTCTAACAATGCCTTTTTTCCTTCATGTACACACTCTTCAATGATATTAAACGCTTTTATTGTTACAGGATCTTTGTTTTTAATTTGATTTTTTATTCTATTTAAAACAGAACTAGCTTTTCTATCTTCAAGCGAATCGCCTATGACCATTGGTAATTCTTTAATATCTAATGATTCGACTCTTGTATTAGCATCCGTATGGATAAAACTTACACCTCCATAAGTTATGCTATATTGATCCATTCTACCACATTGGATTCCTAATTCTTGGTTTTCTCCCCAGAAAGCAAGTTCAGCAATATCATTATTTCGTAATCCCAAACCATACGCTCTATTCATTACCCTAAGGAACCCTACTGATATAGCTGCAGACGTTGATAAACCCCGACCTATAGGAATATTAGAAATTACTTCCAAGCAAAATCCCGTATTAATATTTTCCTTCAATCGCTCATATAAAACACTCCAATAAGAGAGATCGTTATTTCGAGGAGGTGTATCTCCTAAATGAAATTCTATTTTTGCTTTAGTATTGTGACTATAAAATGTAATTGATGAGTTGTCACATTTTTTAAAATTGAAATTCATCATTAAATCGATTGTTGCAGCGATCACGGGTTTCTCCATTAAATCAACTTTGTCCCCTAAAATACAAATGCGACCTGGTATTGAAATAGAGAATTTATCCACCATTTTAATGCTCAGAACTCAAGAATGCTTTTTAAATTGAGATGCCTAATCTTAGGATTAGATAAATTTTATTTAGAAAAAAAAGTTTGTATTTAAACATTAATTACCAATGATAAATCATAAATGAAATTGTGAAAGGTGTAA
This sequence comes from Promethearchaeota archaeon, assembly GCA_030667705.1. Taxonomy (GTDB): domain Archaea; phylum Asgardarchaeota; class Lokiarchaeia; order Sigyniarchaeales; family SOKP01; genus SOKP01. Next base: position 15,886 of record DAOUVJ010000026.1, read on the forward strand.
AAATATTAAATATTGTATTTTTTTTGTGACTGTTTCCAGTATAGAAGAAGGTAATAATATTTCTAGAATTTTAGTAGAAGAAAAGCTAGCAGCTTGTGTAAGTGTTGTGCCAAATATTATTTCCACTTATTGGTGGAAAAATAAAATTGAAGTTGAGAAAGAACTTTTACTAATTATAAAAACTATTGAAAGTAAAAGCGATCTAATCATTCAAAAGATTAGCGAAATTCATAGTTATGAAAATCCTGAATGTATAAGAATACCTATAACAAAAGGCTCAGACAAATATTTAAATTGGATTACCAATGTTGTAAATAATAATAAGGAGTAATTTTAATGGATTTTGATATTTTTCAAGTCGATTGGATACTAGTTAGCTCAGTTGCTATAATTCTTTTAATAACTTTTTTAATTTTGGTTAAAATTTATAAGATATTGACACGTTGGAGGTATACTTTCGCTAATGAAGATATCTATTTATCACCATATAATTTAATAGAGAGAAAACAGGAGTCTAATATTAAAGTTTGTCGGTGGAATTATGCAATTAATAATAAACTCACGAATAAAAGCGATCCTACAGTTATCATTCTACGTACAAAAAAAAGGATTAGTCTGTTAAGAGTCATATCAGAAGGACTCAGTAGTTATGGATTAAGAGTGATTAATATATTATTAACAATTAGTAAAAAAACCTCGCTAGATTCATCTAAAAATAATATTAACGATGAGATGAAATATATAATCAATTCTATAATGGAAATTACATCTGGATCAGCAAATAATGATAAATACATGTTAATTTCCTATAACGATAAAAGAATAAATCCTATATCCATAAATAATGAAAAAAATTACCAAGGTCATATTATCATAAATTCTAAGCTAAATTTTGAAGAAAAAAAGGAAAATATGATAAGAGAAGTAGGAATCAACTCCGTAAAGGACATTTATCTTATCTTTAGTGAATATAATATTATAAAATTCAAAAATAAAACCGTTAAGAAATGTGGTGAAGCACAATTCTCAAATAACTCAATTTTAATTAGCAATGCTACTCGAAATTTTAAATATTTTGAAACTATTTTATTCGGGATTATTTTAAATCGCATTAACAAAATCAAAACCCATGAATGAGTTGACAATGGATAAAATATTAAGAAATCATAATAGAATCATCAAATATAAAAAAAATGATTGGGAGCTTCTAAATAATAAAAGACTACAAGCTTTAAAATTATTAAATATTTTTGTTGTGGCAGGATATGATCCATACATTTACGGAAGTTTAGCTCGTGGAGACGTACATGTAGATAGCGATATTGATATCGTATTTCTACAAAGGATATCATCATTTTTAGTTGAGCATGTTTTATTTAAAAATGGTTATGATAATTATTTTAGAGAAATAATAATGGCAACTCCAGGAGATACAATAAAATTATATATATATTTAAGTGAATTAGAAAGTATCACAATCCCAATATCCCCTTTCGATAAAAAAAGCTTGGAATTTTATTCATTTGGAGGAAAAATCAATCAAGATCAGTTAAAAAGAAAAATTAGAGTCCCTGGAATAGATAAACGATTAGTTTTTATTAATCCTACAAATGATGGCCATGAAGAATCATCAATTATAGGGAATGAGCATGATGTTGCTAAAGAAATTAATGTAGATATCGAAACAATTATAGAAAGAAGGAATGTACTTTTAAGGCGAGAACAATATGGACGCACAGGGGTTTTCATAAAAAGACCTTTAAATCCAGATGAATCTACTGAAGAGGTTCTAAAATTACTTGCTAGAAAAAAATCAATTATCAGAAAAAAATTGCGGGAAATATGAGAAAAAAAAGAATTGTTAATTCAGGAAAAGACACTTTTCTAATTAAAGGAAGAGGGATTCCAAAAGGGTGCCAAATATGCTTGAAGGGTGCAAAAACAGTATTATTTATCAATGGATTGTGCCAAAATCCAGATCACTGTTATTGGTATTGCCCTATTTCTGAAGAAAGAAAGAATAAATCTTTAATGTTTGCTAATGAGATCCAAATTACTACGAAAGAAGAAATCCTTGATGAAATTAACAATACTGATGCGTTAGGTATGAGCATCACGGGTGGAGATCCACTATTTCCCCCAAATATTGAATCTACACTTGAAATAATTAGATTTATTAAAAATAAAATGGGTAAGAAATTCCATATACACCTTTATTCAAACGGTATTAATTTTAATGAGGATTTGGCTGTCAATCTTGCTAAGTCTGGTTTAGATGAGATTAGGTTTAATCCCTCTCGGAACAATTGGAATGTTATCAATTTAGCTCTTAAAAAAGGGATGAGGGTTGGTGCTGAAGTGCCTTTAATTCCTCAAGAAAAATATTTAAATGAAGTAGAACAATTTATTATGTTTTTAGATAAAATTGGGGCTGATTTTATCAATTTAAATGAATTTGAATATTGTGTATCTAATAGTACGCATTTAAAAGATAGAGGTTATGAATTAAAGAATGGGACTATAGCCTCTGTTAAGAATAGTAAAGAAATGGCATTTGAACTAATAGAACGGATGGCTCCCAATGTATCAATTAAAATTCATTTTTGCACAATTATTGCAAAAGATTATTGGCAATTAAGCAAGCGATATTATCGCCGAGCAAAAGTAATACGAAAATCCTATGAATCAATTTCTCCCGAAGGTTTATTGATTTACAGTCAAATTGAAGGACCCATAGACCATTTAAAGGAATTAAAAGGGGAGATACTAAAAATAACGAATTTAAAACCGAATCATTTAGAAATTGATAATGAAGGATTAAAACTACCTGTTAACACCGCACTGAATGATGACATAATTCAATTAGTTAATAATAGAGGATTAAAATTTTATATTCAAGAAATTACTCCATTCAGGGAAGAGAAATATAAACAAATAACCGAGAAATCTCCAATTGACGTATTCCAGGAGGAATTTGGATTAAATGAGGATAGAAAAAGTTAAGATCAATGATTTGAGCCAAATAATGTCCCTTGAGAAAACTACCTTTAAGAATGATTCTTTCTCAAAAGAAACAATGGAACAGTTAATAAATAATCACACTTTTTTTTTAAAAATTGTAAATAATAATGATGAAAATATAATAGGATTCATAATAGTATTAGAACAAGAAAGAAATACCCTCAACATCATAAATTTCCTCATAAAAGATGATTATCGAAACACAGGATTAGGTTCTTATCTCCTAAACCATGTATTGATGGAAATTAAAAAATCAAAATTTTTTAAACGAATCATCTTAAATGTACAAACATCTAATTTGAGAGCTCTTAAGCTATACAAGAACTATAATTTTCGTATTATCAAAGAAATAGATAATTATTACAGAAAAGGAGATAATGCTTACTTAATGGAGCTTAAGCTTTAGCTTTTTACTTTAACTTAAACTTATAAATAAAAACTATTATAATATCAGTATATTATAAATGCTTTAAATTCATAGTATTGTTCAAAATAAGAGAAGTTGAGGTATAATGTCATTCAATAATGAACTGAAAGAGGATATAAAAAAGGGTGTTACTCTCCAAAAGGTAGACGACGAAGAAATGAATAAACGTGAGGAAGAAAAGAAGAAACGGATGGAAGAATTGGAGAAGGTAAAAGAAGCTCTTGGAGATTCTTAACAATTCTCATATCTGGTTGTGACACTTCAGCAAAGCGGAGTCTGTGCGGCAATATCACCAAAGGATTCAAATTTACATTGCGGCACAATCGTAGCAGCGCGAGTTGCGCACAATCTGGTGAAGTATGAAATGATTTTTTTTCTTATTATTTTTTATTTATTTTTATAATCTGAACTATAAGTTTATTGGAAAAAGTACTTTTCAAATACTAACACTATTTATTTTTGGCCTTATCATAAGAGAGATTTATTATTTATGAAAATTCTGGAAAAAAATGATAAAACAGGAGAAATTTCAGTTCAGATTGAGAATTTAAACGATTTATGGAGCCTATACAATGTAATAACAGAGAATGATAAAGTTGCTGCTCGAACACAAAGAAGAATTGTATTAAAAGAAGGATCAAAAGGAGAACGTAAGTCAATGTACCTTAAAATTAATGTAGAAGATGTCTCATTTCATGAATTTTCGAATCGATTAAGGATCAAGGGTACAATTTTAGAAGGGCCTGAAGATTTTGTAAGTTTTGGGACCTACCATACTTTAAATATTGAAATAGGTCAAAAATTAGTTATTAAAAAAGAGAAATGGTTGAGAAACGAAATAAAAAGATTAAATGAACACTCCAAATTCGAAGTTAATTTTAATATGATTATAGTTGCCATAGAAACAGGTTTGGCTACTATCTCCCTCACAACAAATTTCAGTCATAAACGAATTGCTACTATTAAAAAAAACATACCCGGAAAACGATACGAGCAAACTCACAGAAATAAAGCATATCAAGAATTTTTTTTGGAAATAGAAAAGATAATTGGAGAAAATGTAAAGATCAACGAGATTAATTTGATTGTTTTATGTGGGCCAGGAAGTATCAGAAATCATTTTTTGACTTATTTGAAAGAAAAAGTTAAAGTACCATATCAGAATAAAATTCAAAACTTTCATGCGAGTTCTGGGACTGAAAGTGGAATCATCGAGATTCTAAAATCCAAAAATTTAGCAAAAATAAAAATAAATGTAAAGATAATACAAGAGACCCAAAAAATAGAAGAGATCTTTACATTATTTGACAAAAACCCTGATCTTATCGCGATCGGTTTTGATGAGGTAGATGTTGCATCGGAGAGAGGTGCGGTAAGAGAATTATTTCTTGTTGATACCATAATTAGAGGAGCAAAGAAAAATCAAAAACTACAAATTGAAAAAATAATTAGCAATGTAGAGAATTCACAAGGAAAAATCCACATCATGAGTAGTGAGCATCCAACAGGACAACGTATAGATGATTTGGGATCTCTCGTAGCAATATTAAGATATAAAATTTAACCAATAATGGCGTAATTATGTATCAAAATACTATTTATGTTAACGAGACATCAAATATCCCGTTGATGGGGGTAGATTTTTTAGGTTTAATTGATCGCGGGACGAATATTATTGAAATTAAACCCATAACTTTATGTAATCTAAAGTGTAAGTACTGTTTCGTTAGTGCTGGAGATTATAGGACAAATTTTATTGTTAATTCAGATTATATAATAAAAGGAGTAAAAAAAATAACAGAAATTAAAGGAGCTCACGATTTAGAGATTCATATTGCACCGTATGGTGAAAGTTTACTATATCCCGAATTATATGATTTATTGACGAAATTATGGAGAATTGAAGGAATTTCGACGATCTCTATGCAAAGTAACGGATTATTATTAAATAAAAAAAACATTAAAAAATTAGAATCATTAAAACTCTCTAGAATAAATATCAGTTTAAACACTCTTAATGAAATTCTAGCAAGAAATTTGTGTAATTCTAAAAACTATGATGTAAATAAATTACTAAATAACATAAATTTACTTCTGGTATCAAATATTGAAGTACTAATTGCACCTGTATGGTTTCCTGGGAAAAATGACGTAGATATTGAGGATATTATCAAATATATAATCTCTTTAAAAGATCAAGGATATCCAAAAATTCCAAAAATAGGAATACAAAAATATTTAGTCTATAAAACTGGTAGAAAACTCAGCAGAACTCATCCAAAATCTTGGGGATATTTTTATGAGCAATTATCAAAATTAGAAAAAAAATATGGATTAAAATTAAAACTTGGACCTAAAGATTTTGGAATTCATAGAAGAGAATCGATCCCTATCCTAAATTTAAAAAAAAATGATGAATTAAAATTAAAAATAGTATCTAAAGGACGCTGGGAACGAGAATGTATAGGTAAAATTACTGAAGAGAATGGGATTAAAGTACTACTACAAAAACCGTTTAAATTTACAGATAATATGATGGGTAGTGAAATAAATGTGAAGATTATAAAAGCTAATTATAAAAATAATATCTTGACAGCCAAATTTCCTCCTAATTAAATCACCTTAAAAAACCTAAAAATTATAATATCAAATCGCTATTAGATTAATATTAATGATTATATATTCGAGGTGAAAATTGTGAGTCCGATTATAACACATGAAGATGAGCTAGAATTAGCCAAAACCGAACAAGAATTGGTTAAGGAGATTAAAAAACTTGCGAAAGCTCAATCAGCACTGATAAATTCTCAGAAAAAATACGCGGAAAACTTGACTAAAACCAATCTTGCAAGAGAAATGATGAATCGAACTTATAGAGACGTATTAAAACAAATGCAAACATTAGTAAGAGAAAGAAGATCTAATATTAAAGACGAAGAAGTTAGATTATTTGATGATATTATCCACCAAAATGATAAATATATTGAAGTTAACAAGAGTTATATTGATTCTATAAAAAATCTTACGTTGAAAAAGGATTATTTAATTGAAAAAAAAGAAGAATTTGCTGATGCATTAAACGAGGTAGCCCAAAGGAGAAGTGTTATCATAAAAAAGGCTTTATTTGTTGAAAAAAAGAAAAACAGCTTGGAAGAAGGCGAAAAAATAAAAATTTATGAATCTGAACTAGACGATGTCCAAAGAGAATTTGATAGAGCTCGAGACGTAATGCTTAAAAAAATTAATCAATTTTTACAAGTTAGAGACGAGGTAGATAACTTATGGTTGAAAGTAAAAGAAACTGTATCTAAGTCAAGCTAACTAATTCTTCATTATTTTTTTTCCAATATTGATTTAATGACTTTTCCTAAGTAACTGCTTAAATTTATTAAACACCTCTAACATATAATGATTAAAAAATTTCTATTAGTTATTAATTACAGAGATTAAAAAATGTGTGCAGAAGAATTTACCAGCTTTCTAGATAATGCTCGTAAATCACCGATTGATGAAAAGATTACTGCTTTTGGAGACATCGTGGAAAAAATGATGATAATGTTCCTAAGGATTCCAGATCTAGTTGATCAAGCTCTATTATCAATTAATCAGCAAATAACATCAATGGATTCACGAATTAATTCACAAATATCTAATATCAATACAGAAATATCTAATATAAAAGCAAGACCCGTTCTCTCCACTCCAATTGTAGCCGCACCTAGCGCTCCAAGTAGTGCGCCCCCTCCATCAGGAGGACCACCCGGAGGAGGACCACCCGGAGGACCACCCGGAGGAGGACCTCCCGGAGGACCACCCGGAGGACCGCCCGGAGGAAGACCACCCGGAGGGCCACCCCCACCTGGAGGACCTGGAGGTTCTGCACCTGCACGACCTGCTAATCCACAAAGCTTAAGGGGTGCAATTATGGGTGAATTAAAGCAATTATTTGCCAAACGGAACCAAGGTTAATTGTATTTAAATACTTCATTTATCCTATTAGATGTTTACTCCAATTATTTATGTCATCCTATCTTATTTTTTGACCTAATACTATTAAAATGAGAAATGATATTACTAAAATAAAATGAATATTTATTCTCAAGGATCTTGCACTATTCTAAAGCTTCAGAACAAAAGAAAGTGAACGTAATTCATGATCTTCAAAGACGCGTTATGGAGATCCCATCTCTAATGAGGGTGATGAATAATTATTATTATAAAAAAACAGCGATTCAAAAACAATTAAAACCTCTAATTTTGAATAGATTTAAAGAAAGTATGAAAATTGTAACAGATAATCGTGACTGGCTTCATACCATTCCTTCAGCATTGGGTACATTAAGTGACGATTTCACAAGTAAAAGCGACTCTTTTAAATTTCCTGATGGAATAATACTTTTTGAAGCTTGGATGAATTTAGGATATGAAGCAATGTTCCCAAGAATTGCTCTGCATTATAAATTTCCCGGAATTCTGGAAGGAGAAAAGACAAGGAATTTATTTCATTTTATCTTTTCTACATCAAGAGGTTTTGGATTTCCGATATATTTTAAACCTAGTTTTTATGGTAATAATCTTAAACAACTAAAAGTATTAGAACCAATTTTTAGATGGGTTCATAATATTTGCCATAAATCAAATCAAGCGCTATTCATAGTTAGCGAGCGATTTAATATAAAAAGGCATCATCCTGGTGAATTTGAATCAGTAATTATTTCAGAATATGAGGAAAATCAGTTTAAAGGAATAGATACATTATTACATGGATATTTTACTCGAGATCCTAAATTATTGGGAACTTTTAATAATTTAGAGACGGCTCTTGAAAAAACCTCATTTTCTTATTCTATTGGAGATCATGCGATGAGTATTGAAAATACTACTACATCAATCCCTCATCTTTCAGTTAAATTACTTACAAATGATTTGATAATTGAAAAATATAACATCGACTTTTACACTTATATCCTTAATTTATTGGAATTTAAAAAAATATTAGTTAAAGAAATTGTTAAATGTAAGAAAAAAAAAAAAGAAATAATGAAGAAATTAAGTATTTATGATAAAATTCTTCTTCGTTTAAATCATTCTAAAGCCAGATCACATCTAATATTCTCTGAATACATTAAGAAAGAGAAATCTGCGCAATTGATGGAAGATCTTCTAAATATGATATGGACAACTCCATTATATACACATACAATTCATAATCCTATAAAACAAGAACTAAAATACATTGAATTTTTAAAAGAATTTGAAAAAAATACTGTTGATTCCATTTTTTCTTTGTATATCGCTTATTTTGAGAGAAAAAATAATATTACTTTTGAAGAAAATTTAGTTTTGGAAAAAATTGATAACCTAAGAGATAAGATGGCTCAAATGTGGTTATATTTTAAAGAACGGCAATTCAATGTTGCTTTAAGAAAGTTAAATTTATTTTCTTCTTTATCAGTAATGGATGAGAATTATTTTGACATAGTAAATAAAAATATAGATGAACTGATTCCAATCTTTTCTATTTATGAATTATTTCATAGACCTCTTGCTCAATCAGTTTATCCAGAAGCTGATCCTCAAATTAGGAGATTAGGAGCCTATTTAGCAAGTTTTCTAACATCAAGATATAATCCGATTGGTGTTAACCTGATGATTCTCTTTAACAAATTAGCATTTAACAATTGGAGTCAACTCATTCTTAAAAATCAATTAAACCAAAAGGATCTATTTAAAGAAATTCTGAATCTGCCGTTATGGAAGCATATACCAAATCAAATAAAAGATTTGATTTTGAAGTATTAAAACTCTAGAAATCCTGGATCATCAAAAATATCTTCAATTTTCTTTTCACGCTTGACTTTACCTTCAGTTTCATCAAACAATGATTCTTCATCAGTTTTAATCCCCTTCTCAAGCTCTAGAGTATCTAATTGTATCAATGCTCCCTTTTCAAGACGCTTATATTCTTCTGATTTCATCCGCCAACGATTCGCATTTTCTAATTTATCACCATCTTCCTCTTCCAAGGCTTCTACTGCTTTTGCTCGGCAAATATCCGATAAAATAGAATATGATAATGCCAACTCAC
>DAOUVJ010000020.1 GCA_030667705.1 Promethearchaeota archaeon
ATATTTTAAATTTTATTTTAAATCTCTTGAAGGTCAATTCTAAGTTTTTCTTCAATTCTACCACAATAGATTTGTCTACTAAACCTAATATTTGGAGATAGATTTTATGTTTCATCTGCAAAATACTAAATTAATTTTATTTCAAGAAATTATGTATTGTAACAATAAAATTAAAAATTGAAAATTAATTTTAATGTGTATTAAGGTCATTTAAATAAATCCTTTCTTATTAATAAATTAGTATAAGAGCTAGGAAATTCCTACAAACGATGGGAGGGTGGTCTAGCTTGGTATGATTCCTGGTTTGGGACCAGGTGGTCGAGGGTTCAAATCCCTCTCCTCCCATTTTATTAAACATATATTTGATTATCAAAATCTGAACTAATTAATGTTATTATATTACGAACTGATTGATTCCTCAAATTCTACAGAATCTTCATTACTAAAGTATATCTCTGGAATAATTTCTTGAAGAGCGGTAAAAAAAGACAACATTATAGCAGGTTTTTCTGAAGAAACTCTATAATATGGTAAAATTCTTCTTGTTTTCGAAACTTTCATCTGATCCTTAAAGAATTGAAATAATTGTTGGATATCATTCTCAATATCTTCATGTCTTTGAATCCAAGCAACTATCTGTTTCTTATTGGTACTTTTTTCGACTTTTATCTTTAGCTTTATAATCATCTTAATACTCAACAACTAATTTCTTTATTAAAACTCTTAAATATAACATATTTTTGATTTTATTTATAAAAACTAATAGAATTTTTGTTCTTAGTTAGGATAATTATATCTCTAATCTTCATTCAATTTATTTATAGTCCAAAAGATATTTTCTAAGATTTGAATAAAAATTCCCAAACAAAACCTTATATTTTGACATCTCTTTTTTAGTAAATAGACAAAAAATGGTTTTTACCAGTAAAATGGAAAGGAATAAGAAGAATATTGTAATAATTGTCTTATCATTTGCTTTAATGACATCTGGCGTTCTAAACATATATCTTGCGTTTGGAACAAATGATCAAATAGCTCCACCAGCTCCCCCAGTATTAATAACATTAAAAGCAGGTGCTCATTATGAACCTTGGAACTTGGATCCGATTAACTCAAATAGTAGTATATGGAGTAGTACATCCATATCAATGGATGTAATTGAACAGGTTTGCGAAGGATTATACATGTACAATTTGTCTGATCCCGATCTTGGAATTGTACCAATGCTCGCTTCAGGTCTCGGATCATGGGATATTACTGGAAAGCATTATACAGTTCCATTACGTCGAAACGTGTGGTTCCACGATGGAACACCCTTCAATGCAACAGCAGTAAAATGGAATTTTGAAAGAATTAATTGGTTCACAAACGGAACTGGTACGCTAAATACAATGCTATCCCGGACTCATTCATCGTGGAAATTCCTAAATGGCACGTTAATATTAGATCCAACTAATCCTGTTACAATTAACAACGAATATAGCGTGACAATTAATTTAAGAGCGCCGTACGCGATTTTAGAGTCCTTATTATGCTATTTTCCCGCCTTCATCTTATCTCCGAAGTCAACACCAAAATACGAATATATTAGTACCGCAAATGGAAGAATTGTAGGGACTGGCCCTTTCGTTTACGATCATTATATTGCTGATACAGAAGTTAAATTTCACAGATGGGCTAGATATTGGAGAACTGGTACATATTTTGAAGAAGTAATTATTTCTCTTTTTGAGGATGGTACAGAGATGTTTAACGCTTTACTGTCTCAATCGATCGAATATATACTTGGAGGTCAAATCGGCCTTCCAGTGAGTGGTTATCCTGAATATATCACTTATAATCCGGGAATACGAGGTTTATCGTATTACTACCTTAGCATGAACAATAAAAAAATTAATGTAACTTGGAGACAAGCTATCTCTTATGCCATTAATTTCACATATCTTATCGAAGAATTACAATGCGGGACAGTCTATAGATCAAATGGACCTCTTGCTCCTACCTTCCCAATGTACGATCCTAATATTAAAGCAGCTACTTGGAATTTAGCAAAAGCGAGACAAATTCTCGTCGATGCGGGTATCACTACTTTGACTGCTAATAACGATACAACTGGACCTGTTGCTGATGCTTGGAAAGCTGCAGACTTCCAATCATGGAACTACTCCTATAACATAGGGAATGTTTTTAGAGAGGACTTGGGCGTTTTATTATTTGATTACTTGGACCTAATCGGAATTGAAGTTATAGACCAAGGGATGTCCTTTGATGATTTCATTAATAGGATGGACCCTGATGGATACAATTCTTTAGATCTTTATTTTATTGGATGTACCCCTGAATATCTATCTCCATTCAATATGATTGCTTCACTATTCTCAAACAAATCCGCTTCTAACTCTGCTCAGTATCACAATCATACCGTAGAGATGTGGCTTGATGAAGTCCTATCTGAAACTAACACAACTAAAAGAGAAATACTATATTCGAAGATTCTTCATCAAATAGTTGAAGTGGATATGCCCCATGCCTTTGTTTACCATCCTAACCGAAGCTGTGTTCACTCCACGGATTTAAAAGGGGTCCGATATAATGCTATGGGGAGATTCTATGCCTATCCAATGTATCGCGATTCTAATTCATAATAATATACTTTTTACTATAAAATAAAAAACTAATATTTTTGAGATTCAGTTTATTTTTTTAAGAATCTATCCAATTCTTTACCTATTTTTTCTGTTTTTTTATCTTTCATCCAATATCGGATTTTTGAGGATTTCAAGAATTTTTGGATCTTATCATTTAATTCATTTAGTTGATCTTTGTCTTCTTTAGACAATTGAGGGATATTTTCTATTATTTTTTCTGTGGTCTTTTTAATCTCTTGCTCGATGATAGGGATATCAATTTGTTCTTTCCCTTTAATGACGTATAATTTCAATATTTCTTTAATATTTTTAATCCAACCTTCCTTCCAAGGGTAATTACCGATTTTTTTAGGATCAATAATTTTGATATTTTTTCGATTAACAATTATTAGATCATCAGGACAGCTATTTTCACATGCACCACAGTAAAAACATTGATCCTCATTGCATGCTATTTTTCCATATTTCACGACATCCTCTGCAGACTCTGGGATATAGAATGATTCAACAGGGCAAATGTTAATGCAAGCTTTGCAGTTCTCTGGAGAACATTTATGCAACATGTTCTTCTTAATAATGACTTCTCCTTCGAGTGGACTATCGATATGAAAACAATTGGTTGGACAATTCTTTTCTATTATGTAATAATCTTTTATATGATTTCTATTCCTAACACTCAAGCAAAGTTTACATGTTTCATTTTTAGTATCTTCTGTACAATCTTTCTCGTCAATTCTATAAAATTTATCTATTGATGGAAATTGTTCCAGATCAATTTCTCCTTCGGGTTCGATATTTTCATGGAAGGCATCGTTGGGGCATACTATGGCACAGAGCATGCAATAACAACATTTTTCGTGATCGATTAAAAGTTTAGGATTAGAGTCGTTTAATATGTTCTGAGCAATTTCAGGAATAGGACCTAACTCAATTGCATCAACGGGGCAAACAATTTTGCATAAACTGCATCCGATACATTTCTTTATATCATAAACAAGTTTTTTATTTATGTCTTTATAGTTCCATTTTAGAATTAATTGATCCTTAATAGCATCAAAACTTTTTTCTATTTCTTGGTTCGAATCATCCTTATTAATATCAGGTTGTGAAGTTTTAGATATGTTTATCAACCGCGTGTTTAGTTATCTTTCCACTAGATCTTAAATTATCTTGTGTAATTAATGTTAATGTCTAAAATAATAAAAGAATAATCTATATCTTAAGAATAATAATCATAACTTTCCTTCTCAAACTCGGAGAGATATTCTATGGCAATTCCATCTGGTTTTTGATTTGGGGGAATATACGTTAACCTCAAGTTTGGTATAAAAGTTCCTATACCACTTTCAGCCAAAATGATTGCAGGATGATCCGATTCACTAAAAATCTCTTTACTAAGTTTAAGAGTTAGTATTCTACATTGACGTTCATCAATGATTCCTAACGAGTGGATGTATTCATGGAGAAGGATGTGATAAGTATAAGCCCACACGACTTCATAAGGTTGGGTTTCTAAAATAATTCTTAATGGAGATGTATTCATTATTATATCAGTACCAGGAGCAAAATGCATGCCCCCAATAAAACCCCCTTGTCCCATTCCCATTCCCATTTCCGCCAAACCTAAACTCAATCCGACTCTATGCCTGCCAAAAACTTTTTTTACATCCTTTTTAATGCGTTCAAAGATTTTGGGCATTTCTTTCTTTAAATCGTGTAATTTCATATTACTCCTTTTTCTAATTTTACCATCCATAATTAGAAATCAAAAAACCAAGCTTCATCATCTTCTCGTAGAAAACCCATCAGACTCGACATATCTGTCAGTAGAGACCTAATCGAACCAAATCGTTGATCCCGTTGATAAGAATCCATATCTGAGAAAAACAGATCATCCAATAGTTTGTTTATGTCAACTCGATTTTTGTAACGCTGAGGGTTATAAAACATGGTAAAAACTATTTCTTCAGAAAGATTGAATAAATCATTTAAACTCTTATCCTTAATTGAATTATATCGAACCTTCAATATTTTTTCAAGGTTTGTTTTATATTGACCTTGCATCAATTTCCTAATCTCTTGGAGGATACATTGTTTTCGAATTAAGAATTCTTTTCTTTCTTGATCCAAGTGAGAAATATCTTTTTCAACTTTAAGGATTTGATCCCCCAAAAACTTGATTTTATCATCCACAGTTTTAATTTTAGAATAATTTATTGAACAATTCATATCTTGAAATTCAGTTGCATTTGAATCATTAAAAGCAGGATTTGTGGTGAATTTAATGTTATAGTATTGAGGGGTGATATCAATTCTGACGGAAATATTACTTCTTATACAAAAAGTACCGCCTCTTGAACCTTCAGGTGGTCCTTCAACAAGTCCTGAATCAGTAAGTAACTTGAGCTGGCTATGAATCGCTTGTCTCGAAATTCCTAAATCATCTGCTATTTCTGGTCCAGTACGGGGGATTTTTGCTAATTTTGATAATATACTTCTTCGTGTTGGATTACCTAATATTTCCAATAATGAATCCAATCCAATTAGCTGTTGATCAACTCTCTCATCTTCTATTTCCATAATATTTTGTTTCCTCCCAATTTTACCTATACATTTCTTCTAGGCCTTTTTCAGCCTTCTGGGCTATATCTGCACCTTTTAATACTTTTTCAATTGCTTCTGTGAATTCCATTTTAGAGATTTTTATATTCTTGATCATTTCTTCATTTAACTTAGCGATTTTTTGTTCTAGTTCTTTAATTTGAACGGCTAATGTTTTTGCCTCTTCACTTGATTTAGTCATTCCGATTTTTTTTTTTTCTAAAAGTTCAATTTGTTCATTAAATTCAATAATTTCTTTCTTTTTGAGATCAACTTGAATTATGGCTTTTCGAATCGTTAATAACGTTGCTTCTTCACAAATAGCTTGAATATCAGCTCCAGTATAACCATCTAAACTTTCTGATAATTGATCTAAGTCTATGTTTTTGCCCAAAGGCTTATTTTTCAGATGAATCTTAAAGATTTCTTTTCGCGTGAGTAGATCGGGCATAGTAATCTCAACATGCCTTCCAAATCGTCCTGATCTAAGTAAAGCAGGATCTAGCATATCGGGTCTATTTGTAGCGGCAAGTAAAATGACATTTTTTAATCCTTCTAAACCATCCATCTCAGTAAGTAATTGTGAAACGACTAGTTCAGTTACTTCTGAACCGGCAAACCTTCCTCTATGTCCAGCAATTGCATCAATTTCATCAAAAAATATAATGCAGGGTGCAGCGGAGCGTGCTTTTCTGAATGTTTCTCGTACAGCTTTTTCGCTTTCACCAACCCATTTAGAAAGAAATTCCGGTCCCTTGACTGATATGAAGTTGATTTCAGTCTCATGAGCCAACGCTTTTGCCAGTAAAGTTTTGCCTGTACCGGGTGGACCATATAATAAGATCCCGTTTGGTGGTTTAGAGTTTAAATGTGAATATAATTCTGGATATTTCAATGGCCATTCTATAACCTCACATAATTGTAATTTTGCATCTTCCAGACCTCCCACATCATCCCAAGATTCTGTTGGCTGTTGGATGAGCACTTCTCTCAATGCTGAAGGTTCGATACTATTTAGTGAGTTTAGAAAATTGTCCATGTTAATTTGGATTTCAGATAAAATCTCGTTTGGAATGGGTTTATCTAAATCGATTTTTGGCAGAATTTTTCTTATCGCTAGCATTGCTGCTTCTTTCGCTAAGGCTTCTACATCAGCACCGACGAATCCGTGAGTTTTTTCAGCAATTGTACGTAAATCTACATCTTCATGAATTGGCATACCACGGGTATGAATTTGTAGTATTTCATATCGACCATCAGTATCAGGAACACCAATTTCAATTTCACGATCAAAACGACCAGGTCGACGCAAGGCAGGATCTATATCATTAACTCTATTGGTTGCTCCAATAACAATTACCTCTCCTCTTCCTTCTAATCCATCCATTAATGATAACAACTGAGCTACAACTCTTCTTTCCACTTCACCTGTAACTTCTCCTCTTTTTGGTGCAATTGAATCCAATTCATCAATAAATATTATTGAAGGTGCTTCTTCGCTTGCCTCCTCAAAAATTTTCCTTAAATTTTGCTCACTTTGACCATAAAATTTGCTCATTATCTCTGGTCCGCTAATAGTAATGAAGTGTGCTTCAGTCTCATATGCTACAGCACGCGCTAATAATGTTTTACCCGTCCCTGGTACACCATGTAATAAAACTCCCTTAGGGGGATCTATTCCAATTCTTTTAAATATTTCTGGATGTCGAATGGGAAGTTCAATCATTTCCCTAATTTTTTGAATTTCTTCCTCTAAACCCCCAATATCCTCGTACGATACACGAGATTTTTCTGATTCAATGATTTCCCTATGGCTTTTTTCACTAATTATAATTTCAGTATCTAAATGGATTCGTACAGCCTCAGTTCTGGGAGAATAATCAATAACTACTAGATCTACTCTCTTATTTGCGCTTGCATAGAAACTCAGAATATCCCCTTTAGTCACAACACGATTTTCTAAGGTTCGGGCTAATTGTTGAGATTTCCTTGTAAAAATAGCTTCCTTTAATCCTGCGAACGTGATTTTATCGGCTAATGCCGCATCTATTTTACGTATTTCAACTATATCATCTAAGGAAGCACTTAAATTGCGTCTCAAAGAAGGGCCTATGCGAATAGTCCCGCTTCCTCTATCCTCATTTTTTCCGGGATATATTAACGCAGCTGTTTTTTTTTCTGATAAAGGATGTGATATTTCTATGACATCTCCAGTTTTAAGCTTTAATGTTTGCACTACATCTGGATCTAACCTCACTAGACCTCGACCCACATCTTCTTTAAATGCGTCCTTAACTTTTAGTTGGTTCTTTTCTCCTCTATATCCTTCTATTATACCGCTCATTTCTTTTCTCACTCCTTAATATAATCATAATATTCATTTAAATTTTTAAAAGATTGATTATAGATGGTAAAGGGATTACTAAATCTTCTTTTTAATGATGATTGAGGCTATTCCATTGTTAATATTCATTATATGTCCATTTAAAGAAGAACTAAAAGGCAATTTAATTTCTTTTTCAAAATTACGAATCGAATTTTTGGCATTTATCTTTAATTTTCGTCCGTCATTGCTTAAACTTAAAATTAAATGTCCTTTTTCAACTCCTGGAACTTCGAGAATAATTTCCACGCCATCCTCAAGATAATGAATTTCTGAATAAGGCTCAAGAGAGCAATTTTCCTCCTCTTCATTACAAGGTGCTAAGGAAAATATGCTTGCATTTATTTCTTTGCGTTGATTTTGATCTTTTCTCATAAGTTTAAATCGGGGATTTTGCTGCATTTTTATCCCTTTCATATACTCTTGAATCTTTTTCTTGTCAATATCACCTTCAATTCGAATTTCAGGTTTATCCATTCCAGATTCAAAATGATAGGAGACCTTGAATCCTTTTATATTCGGGTCTTGGGAGTCAATATCAAAATTTTTGATAGGTTCGGGTATAAACAAGAAATCAACATCAGATAAATCAGGATCTATTTTTAAATATTTCTTGAATTTTTCTATAATATCCTCATAAAAGTCCTTATAATCATCATAATCATCATTCATTATAATCACTAATTTGTAATTCTTTTTTTGTCAACCTCTACTTGATCAATATATATTCACCTATAAAAATGTATCGATTTTAATCAATAAGACAAAGATACTCGAATGAAAATATTTGGTTTATGAAATTCTTGCATGATACTTATGATTTAGAATCCAAGCTAAATTTTCTTGTATTTAAATTTGATAAGCATAAATCAATTGATTCATTTGAAGATTAAATTATTATAAAATAGATATATTAATCTACAATTACTATTAGACTTTAAAATTGTTTTTTTAAAGGTCATTGATTTATGAAAATTGGTTATGTGCAAACCCATCCCGTGTTTGGTGCGAAGGAAACAAATTTTGAACAAGTAAATGGATTATTGAAAGGTGTAAAAGCAGATTTACTTGTACTTCCGGAGTTATTTTCCACAGGATATACTTTTGTATCTAAAACGGAAGTACAATCTTTATCGGAAGAATCAGATGGTTCAATATTTCAATTTTTAAAAGAGCAATCCCAAAAAACAGGAGCAGTATTAATTGGGGGATTTGCTGAAAAAGATGTTGATAAAATCTATAATTCCGCAATGATTGTTTATAAAAAAAAAAATTTAGGGATTTATCGAAAAATTCATCTATATTATAAAGAAAAGGAATGGTTTTCACCAGGAGATAAAACTCCAGAAGTATTTAAAGTAAATGGAATAAATATTGGGGTAATGATTTGTTTTGATTGGTTTTTTCCTGAAACTATACGCACATTAGCTTTACAAGAGGCAGAAATTATCGCTCACCCTAGTAATTTAGTCCTCCCATATTGTCAAAAAGCCATGGAAACCCGATGTTTAGTCAACAGGGTTTATGCAATAACATCCAATAGAATAGGGAGAGAACAAAGGGGAGAAGATGATTTTACTTTCACAGGAGGCAGTCAAATCACATCATATACTGGAGAAATACTCTCCTCATCTCAAAAAAATAATATTGGTATAGCTGTTGTAGAAATTGATATTGAAAAAGCCAGAGATAAACATCTAAATCTATATAACAACATATTTGAAGATAGACGTCCTGAATTCTATAAATTATGAATATCTAGTAAATCATCGATTACTTGGGGGAGTTTTTTCATTTTTTTTACATAAAATGGATACTGAGGTTTAAATTCTCCAGTTATGCACGATTGAATGATATTTGCCCCAGTTTGAAGTGCTGTTTCAAGAAATTTAGGATTATCCTCTATTATTATCGCATTTCGTGGATTTAAATTTAGATCTTTAAAAATAGCTCTATAATAATCTTTATCAAATTTCCAAGTGTTGACCAAATCTGGTCCATAAAACTCTTTAAAATATTGAATAACACCCATTCCTTCCAGGTACATCTTCATTTCAACTGAAACAGCCCCAGATGCAGTATAAAGGGTGAAACCACTTGAACTAAGTTTTTTAATACTATCAATTACTCTTGGTATGGCGGATCGGATTTTTGGTATTACATATTGGTTAGCTGAATTAAAAACTTCAATAGGGGTTATATTTTGGGGGAGAGTCTTCCCAGCTTCTTTAAACATCCCGAGTACCATATGTTGCTTAAAGTCATTATAAAAAGTTTGGTAATCTTTAAATTTCTCTCTTCCATCTCTCAAGAAAGTATTAAAATAAGATGTGATAAGTTTTTGATTTGCATCTCCCCAAATTTCTGGATCTCCACCAAATCTTGAATAGTAATATTCCCCAGCTAATATTCTCCATTGCTTTCCACGGATTTTATTATCGTTTAAAACCCCTCCATCATCAAAAAATATTTTAACTGACATTTTAAAAACAAAAATACTATCTATTTAGATAGTATTTCTAACCTCTTTAATTACTTGATAAGTTCTTCGTAATAATTCATGCGCGACCTGGGGAGGATTCCAACCTTTTAGCCCACAATCGGGTCCAATGAATTTTACACGATCCTCATAATGTTTTAAGGCGAAAAGGAGATTCTTCTTGATAAATTCTTCTGAATCAATTAAACTCATGGTACCTTCATATGTTTTAAGTTCATCATAGGGGGTCCCTGCATCTAATTTTTCAGCCATTATACTATTTATATTAGTTCTTGTGATACCAACTCGTATGAATTTGTCATGCTGCTCTAAATCCTTTTTTGGGATAATATTTGAATGATCAGAAGCATATTCACAAGTTAACACATCAATATTTTTTGCTTGAATTGGAGTGTCATATTTTTTTAAAGTATGGAGGTGAATTTGAATAGTCGCATCGATTCCCTCCACAGTTTTATCAAAAGCCTTAATCAAGGCATCTTCTTCGATATTATACATATCGACATAACCAAACGATGGTTCATCTATGGAAATTATTGAATATTGTAGATACTTGGTATTATTCATTGATTTTTTAAGAATTGTATTGAGAGATTTTGCAATATTCATCACAATATCAGGATATAATGTAAATCCATGCTTTTTAATGTATAATTCTATAGGTCCAGTGATACATACTTTAATTTCAAGAGTATTTCCAGTCCTTTCATAATAGTTTTTTGCAAAAGATTCTAAGATAAATAGTTCTGGAATAATTGCTTTTTGGGGGTCGATTAGAGAAGGTTCTGTTTCATAATCTTCAATAGGTTTTAGAAATTGAGTATACATGTCCATGTGTTGGGGATAATTTATGATCTCAACTCCTGCATTTAATTTTAACTGAAAGGATTGTAGAAATGGATGAATGAAATAATTATAAATTCCCCTGTTCTCAAATATATCTGCATTATTTACAATTCCCTTATATCCGGCCCAATAAAATTGCTTGAACTTGTCAATATCGATATAATCGGGTAGAGGAAAACTCCCAACATCATCGAATTTTGGAAACTCTATCATTTAACTATAAGGCTATTAAATTTTGGTATTTCTAATTAATCATAGTAGTACTCCCTCATTAAATAATCTATTCTTTTTCCATCTAAATCAAAGAGTTGGTAAAATAGATTATCAACGATTGATTGGATATCTTCTTCGCTCTTATCATTTATTGCTTTGATAATCATTTCTTTAAATAATTTCTTCTCAGGATTATTTAAATGAGAGGTTGATTCTAATTCATCTCTAAAGTCATGGACCTCATAATCGCTAATTGAATTTGCTGAATTTACAAGCCACTTAGTCAATATTTGAATTAATTTTATGATTGAATTCTTTTCCTTGGATTCGAATCCATTAAAGATTGGTAGAGGTATTCCCTTTTCAATTTTTGTTTTACTCCTTTTCATTGCTAAACCCCTTGATTTAAAGATGAATCTTACAATGTTAGAATTTAAATAAGCGAGCAAAAATAAGGAAGTAAATTCAGTAGGTTTTTTGGACCATAGGAAATAGGTATCTGATGTCGCATAGTATTGATCCATAGCATATCCAAAAACATTATCGTGAGAAATAAATTTAAAGAAGATCTTGGGGCTTTTATCATATAATGGTTCTAAATTGATTAAGCTCCTTCCATTTTCTTGTCTTATATGGCTTCCCCGACGAGGATAATAGATATCTCTTGAATTCTCTTTTGCGTTTTTTAATATACCTGCAAGATCTTGCTCATATTGTTTCAAATATTTAGCTAAGTTAGGATAAATTTTAGATATTTTACTTTCTCTATCCCCATTTTCAAGTTTGCTAAATTCAAATTTATTAAAATATATTACATAACCTTCAAGTTCTTGAGAATAATATCCGTAAGGTATAATAGCTCGACTTTTATATATTTTCTTTAATCTTTTTTTCTCAAGTGGGTTGAGTTTAGTAAATTCATTATTTATATTTATCAAGATATCATCTTCCTTAATCAAGATCTGGTCGGATTCTTTTAGAATAAAAATTTCATCTTTTATTAATATCATTCCATTCCGTATACTGAAATAATCCCCTAATAAGGCTATTTTTTCGTTTTCTATACAGAAACGTTCTATCTGAGTAATAATTTCTTTAACTTCTCTTGGATAAAGCAAATTCCAATTATCATAATGAGCTAGATCATTATTTGTTAAAGCAGAAGGGTATATTTTAATGGAATTATGGTTAGATCTATCAAGGATTTTTGAAAACAAGAGTTTATTATATTGATGGTCTAACGGGTTAGGATCTTTATTTTTATTTATCTGAATGACTTGAATGTATTTATCAATAATTTTTTCTTTTTCATTTGAATTCTTTTTTTGAAGCACAAATATACAATTATGTTGACCTTTAGCATCTTTGAAAACTTTAATTTTTGATAAATCTATATATTGTATCATGAAGCAATCGTTTGTAATATGAGGTTTAAGATATTTTATCCCAGTCTTCTTAGATTTATTTAACCAGTAATTAGTAGTGATAAAAGATAATAATCCTCCCGGTTTTAATTTATCTATTCCCAAATGAATGAAATAATAAAATAAATCCATATTACCAACGAAATATTTTTTGCAAATAGAAAAATTCTCTTTAAGCTCTTGAAAAATTTGAGCATTATAATTTTGTCCTAAATAAGGAGGATTTCCCATGATAATATCAAATTTTTCATTTGGATTTGATCCTAAGAAATTATCAAATTTAAATTTAACATCTGGATAGTTTTTTAAAAGGGATGTTTCTAATTTTTGATCTATTTCATAAGCGGTTATATTTTTAAAACCTTCACTAATCAAATATTTAAGAATGACGCCCTTACCAGCACTAGGCTCGAGAATTTTAACGTCCTCAAGGATTTTTATGTTTTGTTTAGCAAGATAAAGATTCTTAACATTTTTAACCATAAACTCCGCTATGTAATCCGGAGTAAAAATTTGACTTAATTGATTTTTATTTATATCCATTATTTTCTAGATTGTTGAAAGAAGCTAAATATTTGAAGTTATCATTCTTATTGAATAAAAATAAAATAAAGAAAAAAAAATTACTCCTCATGATGATGTTCATGATGTTCCATTTTGACATTTATGGGTTGCATATTACCAATAGCCCAACCTGCTACTTCATTGAGGGAAGGATGTATCACCATTGATTTATATACTGGCATAAAAGATCCCGCTTCAGGACAAGCCCTTCCTAATTTATTAGGACCAGTTCTTGCTGGAAATTCGGGTGAATCACAAGTATAGCCTGCATTCATTAAATATACAAATGGTTGAACAAGCAGAGCAGCATGAGGTCCAACCACATGTGCGCCTAATAATTTATAAGATTTGTCAATAACTAATTTAACAAAACCATTATCAAGATCATCATTATCATAACCCATCGCAAAACCTTTCGCTACTGTAGAATAATTTTTTACGGCGACGAATATCTCATGCCCTCTTTCAATTGCTTCTTCTTGAGTCATCCCCACGTGACCAATTTGAGGTGAAGTAAAAATTGCCCAAGGCACTACTGAATAATTAACTTCCTTTTTTTCACTCTCAGGACCAAAAATGTTATTTGCACATAGATCAGATTCATAATTTGCTTTATGTCTAAACTGGTAAAGTCCGTTAGCATCACCAAAACACCAAATATTTGTCTTATCAGTTTCTAGATATTCGTTAGTTTTAATCCATCCTCTATCATTAGTTTCTACTCCTGTATTTTCAACTTTAAGCAAGTCTGCATTCGAACGGCGCCCAGCGGCTACAAAAATTTCCTCTGCTTTTAATTCAAATTCCTCGCCAGTGTTAACATTTTGAACCGTAACTATTTTTTCTTTCTTTTTTTCACCTACTTTAACAGCTTTATGATTAACAAGAACAGTCATATGTTTCTTGAAATTTCTTTCCAAAAGCTCACTTATTTCAGGTTCTTCAGTCATCACTAGGCGTGGTAACATCTCTACAATAGTAACCTTGGTTCCAAACGCGGAGAAAATGTGTGCAAATTCTGCTGCAATTACACCACCACCTATTATAATTAAACTTTCCCAAGGTTTATCAGGAAATTTATCTCCAAAGAAATTCTCATTAGTAATAAACTCCACTTGATCTAATCCTTGAATTGGGGGGATAAGTGAACGAGCACCAGAGGCTAAGACAAATTTCTCTCCCTTAAAATGACCTATTATTTCTCCAGATTTTACAGATTTTACTTGCATCTCATACTCCCCAATGAATTCACCAATGCCTTTATATAATTTCAAATTAGGAACTTGGGATAAACTTTCTTCCATTTCTTTACTTTCATCAATTTGACTCCACATTCTTTCTGCAATCAATTTCCAATCAAATTCTTCTACTTTAAATTTAATTCCAACCTTGCTTGCGTGCTCTGCTTCTCTAATTAAATCTGCAGGATGGACCAATACCTTTGAAGGAATGCACCCCCGAGTCAAACAAGTAGCTCCAAGTTTTGTATCTTCAACTAAAGCGCATTTTAATCCCATTTGTAGTCCATAATTAAGAACGTTTAGACCGGCTCCAGATCCAATAACAACTAAATCATAAGTCTCCATAAGTTCAATTTTACTTTAATTATTTTTAAAGTTTTTACTAATTTTTTAAAGATAACTTATCTATTTTCTCATATTGATAAAACCGCCAGATCTCATCAATGCACAAGGTTTAAGGTATGTTTTATCGCTTATTTCTACGAACTCATCCAACATTTTAGACCATTTTACGTAATTTCTTTTTCCAGGACCGAAAGGTCCAGGCATACTAGTTCCAGTCAACATCACATCATCAATAATTTTATAGCCAGAAACTATATTCTCTTCTAACAATTTACATCCTTCATTTAACATGATAGCCATTGTCATTTCGGGATTTAAAATTCCTGCTTTTTTATCTAGGTGGATCTCAGGTTTCCCCGCGGTCCAGTCATAAAATCCTCGTCCTGTTTTTCTTCCTAAATTTCCTTCACTTACAAGATTTGTAAGAACTTTACCGGGGGCAAAATCAGTAGAAAAGATCTTTTCATAACTTTTCAAGACATTATAAGAAGTATCTACACCAAGATAATCAGTTAATTCACAGGGTCCCATTGGAATTAGTTTTCTTGCTTCGGCATCAGCATCGATTTGTTCCCATGGAATACCTTTCTCGAAAGCTATATCAAAAATCCAACTAAGATAAATAATTGGAGGCATTAATAATCTATTTGCAATAAATCCTGGGCTTTCTTTCTCAATTCGAACGGAGAGTCGTTTTCCTTTAAGACATGGTAATCTTTCTCCAATTTCAACACCAATGTCTAAGACTCTATCAGATGTTTTTTCACCCTTCATTACTTCAACACAGCATTGAAGGACAACAGGGAGGAAAAAATGCATTCCAATAACATTTTCGGGTCTATTTGAATCTGCAGCGATGTCTGTTATTCTAAATGTTGAAGTATTTGAAGCAAAAATGCAGTGAGGAGGTGAATTCTCCAAAACTAAATTACATATTTGTTTTTTAATGTCTAATTTTTCAACGACAGCTTCAAATACAAAATCACTCTCTTTAACTGCAGATGATAAATCTATTGATTTTCGGCATCTTGACATGATATTAGAAATGGATACTCCTTCATCTAGCTTACCTTTTATCTGAGCTTTTTTTAAACCCTCTTCAATTTTAGCTAAAACATTGTCAAGAATATTTTCTTTAACATCAACTAATGTTACATTAAATCCAGCCATTAAAGCAACTTGGGCAATTCCATAACCCATAACTCCAGCTCCTATAACTGTAATGTTTTTAATCTTACTAATATCCACCATTTTGCATGCAAACTCTATGATATTTTAATATAATCTTTGATATTAATCGTTAATTTAAAAACATTAGAGCTAGCTTTTTTTTGACGTTATTATACAAGTAAGGAAAGTCGGTTAAACAAAAGATAAATAAAAGAATTTTATAAAAAATAAAATCTTGGAATTTGGGAATTTTTTTAAATTCATTCATCTTAATTTTTAAATCTGATCACCATATTGATATTTTTGACGATTATTTAGAAAATCGTCATTAAAATTATACTAATTATCAATATGACAACAAATTTAGTCATAATAAATGTTTACCTTTGATCTAAAAAAATTAAATTTTAATAATTTCATTAATTTATTAATTATAAGTATTTTAAAAAAAAAAGGTAGATATCAAATTACAATAATTACTACTAAAAAACCATTTGAAGAAGTTCTAACCACTTTAAAAGATGTTAAAAATATCGCAATCGTTTCTTGTGCTAGCTGTGCTGCGATGTGTCAAACGGGCGGAACTGAAGGTGCTAAGGAAATGATGGAGAAACTGGAGTCGGAGGGCTTCAATATCACCACCGTAATCGTTCCTGAGGAGGTTTGCGATAATCGAGTTATGAAAAAAGACGCTCGCAAAATTGAAGAAGAACTTCAACATACTGATGCTATACTTACTCTAAGTTGTGGACTTGGGGTTGCAAGTATTACTGAAGTTCTTTCAAACAAATTTCCTCTGATACCTGTATTTGTTGGGACTAATACTGAATTTATGGGTATGACAGAACGAATTGGACGTTTTTACATGCGCTGTCAAGGGTGCGGTGATTGCATTTTGAATGAAACTGGAGGAATATGTCCCATTACGACATGTGCCAAAGCTCTAATGAATGGCCCATGTGGTGGAATGGTTGATGGCATGTGTGAAGTAGGTAATTATGAGAAAGATTGCGGATGGGTTTTGATATATGAACGCTTGAAACAACTTGGACGATTAGATCTATTCTCAAAGCTAAGAGAACCTCGCAATTGGAGCGAAAGTGGTCATCAACGAGAAGTAATATGGAGGTAGAAAAAAAATGACAGAAGCAAAATCTTACTCAAAATTAGGAGAAGCCCTTGTAAAGGGCGAATTTATATTGACAGGGGAACTTGAACCAGAAAAAACGTGTGATCTTTCCCATACTATCGAAGAAGCGAAACAGATGGCTCCGTATGTTATTGCCGCAAATGTAACAGATAGTCCTTTGGGGATAGTAACAATAAATTCTATGGCAGCTACCCATTTAATTCAAAAAGCTACCGGTTTGGAATGCGTCTGGCAGATGACCGTGAGAGACGTTAATAAACTAGGTATTGCCGGCATGATCATGGGCGCGCAAGCACTTGGGATTCATAATATACTCTCCCTCACTGGAGATCACACGGCAATGGGAGATTTGCCCGAATCTAAACCAGTTTTCGATCTTGATTCAGCAACTTTAATTAAACTTGTGCGCGAAATGGTTGATAAAGGCTCTATTAACGGTCACGAGATTGAAGATCCTCCAAAATTACATGTGGGTGGCGCAGCAAACCCTAACTCTAATCCAATGGAACCAGAAATCTTGAAAATGGGTAGAAAAGCAGAAGCAGGTTGCGAATTTATACAAACCCAAGTGGTTTACGATCTTGATCGCACGATAGAATTTTTAACAGAAATCAGGAAGTATAAAGTACCTATCCTGCTTGGAATCTTTCCAATGAAGTCATATGGAATTGCTAAAGGTTTCGATACATTTGTCCCGGGTGTCAGCGTCCCCAAGGAGATCTTGGCTAAGTGGAAGAGTGTAAAGAAGGATGTCGCTGACAAAAAACAACAAAAGGAGTTGTACGACCAATATAATTATGATCTTTTCAAGCCTTTCATTGGTGAGCTTAAACGTAAAAAACTAATTGACGGAATCCATTGTATGGCTGTACATTACCCACGAATATTCCCTAAATTAAACGATATTATCAGAGGATAGAATTTCTTAAGCCTCTTTTTTTTTCTTAATTTAACATTTTTCATTTAAATAATAATAACAAACATGAAGAAACTAAAATTCACTATTCCTCCTATTAGTAAAGCAAGACTAATTTCTAATATTGAAATTTGTAAAGCATATTTCCAGTTTGTTTGTTTTGCTATAATTATGATTGTTGCAAAACAAGGTACATAAAGCATTGATACCAGACTAAAAGTTATCATTTGGATTGGTGAAAGTAATTGTGCAATAGTAAGTCCTAGATTTTCAGCAAGAAGCGCCAATAAAACTAATGTCAGCTCTTTTCTCAATATTCCATAAATTAAAAAAACTCCAGTTAATGCAGGTAAACCTAACCAAATTACTGTAATTGGAGATAAAATAAAATTTACGGGTTCTAATAAATTTAGAATAAACAATATTTCTAAAACTATTCCAAGTACTATAATGATTGGGAGTGCTTTATATACAAATTCTTTAGTTCTTATCCATGTTTGTTTAAGAATTACCTTATAATTGGGAGTTCTATAAGCGTGCATTTCCATTATCAATTCTGTACATGTTCCTGGCATTGTTTTATTTAAAATTCGCCCAACTAGAAAAATTACAAGAAAATTAATCAAGAAGAGAATTAATACCCATTCTAATCCAACGTGTCTTCCAACTAAGCCCAATACAACGGTCATTACAGCAGCACAGGGGACAAGGGACGTTAATGCAATGGATATTTTCTTTTCACGTTCGGTTTCCATAATTCTACAGCCTGCACACGCGGGGACATTACATCCAAATCCCAGAACCATTGTAATTACAGTTTTTCCATGAACACCCATAGCATGCATTGCTCTGTCCATTAAAAATGCTGCTCTTGGAAGATATCCTGAGTCCTGTAAAATCTCAATTGTTATAAAAAATGGGATTACGTAAACCAAAACACCACCTATTGCTCCAATTAACCCTCCAAAACCACCATCCCAGAATATATTAACTAGAATATTGGCTTCATTATAATTTAAGTAAATCTGCTCTGACCATGCAGTAAAAAGTTCGTCAATAAGGCTCCCTAAGAAGTCCCCTACACTAAAAGTAAAAAGATAAATTCCAAGCAACACCATGATAAGAATGACATAGCCCCAAATGGAATGTGTAGTTAAATGGTCGAAGATATCAGCATAATTTTTAATTTTTTTCTTTTTAATTGGCTTATTGATTATAATCTTATCTGTTAAGTTTTGGATATTAGTATAAATCTCCGAAGAAATTATGGTAGTGATATCTTCTCCATGTAAATCTTCTAAAGCATTCCGTTGAACTTCCACATTGCTTAAAAAATTAGTTTCTTGGTTGTTGTTTACAAGATCATATATTTCTTCATCATTTTCTAGTAATTTAATAGCGAGGAATCTTTTAGGATAGGGAGATTTCTCCCGAGGATCGTAATTTTTCTCTAAATCTTTCACCAATATATCGATCTTTTCTTCTATTTCTTTTCCAAATGAAGTAAGAGACTTTATATTAGGATCCGTTTTAGATTTCGACTTTGAATCTTTAGCCACAAGCATTTCTATTGCTTTTTCAAGCAATTCATGAACTCCAGTACCATGAACAGCAACAACAGGAAGAGCAGGTAAATGAATTAATTTCTCTATTTTTTGAAAATCTAAATCTCTGTTGCGCTTTCGTAGAATATCCATTTGATTAAAAGCTAAAATTAATGGAACTCCTAGTTCGATTAGTTGAAAAGTAAGGAATAAATTTCTATCTAAGTTAGTAACGTCGATAACATTGATAATCATGTCTACATCTTCAGATACAATATATTCTCTGCTGACGATTTCTTCCAATGTATATGTGGAAAGAGAATATATTCCCGGCAAATCTACAATATTGAAATGATATCCTAAGAATTTTAGGTATCCTTCCATCCTTTCTACTGTTTTTCCGGGCCAATTTCCTATAGTTTGAGATAGTCCAGTCAATTGATTGAATATAACAGATTTTCCTACATTTGGGTTCCCAGCTAACGCTATATTAATTGTCCTTTTTTCTTCATTGAAATTTTTCTGTTTAGGTGTATGAGAACTCATTATATCACGCTAATTTCTAATGAAATTAAGAATTTGAAAATTAAAATTGCTTGATTAAAAATAGCTTAAATTAATTACTACAAGATTCTCCTTTACACGACACTATAATTTTAGCCGCTAAACCGCGTCCTATAACTAAGGAGGTCCCTTTTATTATGATTTCAATTGGTCCATTCCAGGGTGCAGACTTTTTTTTTATAATTTTTGAACCCGGAAAAACTCCAAGATGAGCTAATCTTTGTTTAGCACCATATCCTGAGTTTACGTTGACGACTATAAATTCTCTTCCCTTTTCACATTCTGTAAGACATTTTAGTAGGGGAGCTTGATATTCTTTCTTATCATTTATCATACTATTTTTAAAATATATTATCTTTTAAGTAATTTTTAATTTCCTTCAATTTACATATAATTAAGGTTAATTTAAAACTTTTCGTTATACCTAATAAATTCAAAAATTTCGTAGAAAGTTGTAAATCTGATATGGAAATCTTAAAAAAATTTTACCAACTATCGTAAATTAATATATTTAAATGAAATTCAATCTATTTTGGAAAATCTTAAAGATGTAATTATGTTTTACTATTCAAAATAATAAAAAAAAATGTAATAAATTATGTTGACATTAAATATGGCAACATTCGTGCTATTGGGACTGCGAGTCCACCAAGAAGGGACCCTATTGAAGTTATTTTCTTGAAATAATCCTTTATATTTTTAGTTACTTTTATTGCACGCGTTTTTCCTTCGATTATTGTACCATATTCATCCATTAAGAAAATTTGAATGGTTTGTTCTCCGATTTCTCTTGGTTCTAAAGTTAACCAAGTAGTATCTCCATTTTCCAGCATAGTTGATAGTATTCCTGCAATATCATTTGATCCCTTTGAAATTAATGGAACAGGTTCACTGGGAATCAAGAAGGCACCTCTCCCTTCCACGTTAATATCAAGTATTACTTCATTTGGATCAAACCCAGGAGCAACAACTTTAATCTTGTATTTCTTATCCTCAATTGCATTGTTATATAGGAATATCATTATATTAAGTTCACTATTCAAATATGTAATTTCTTGCGCGCTTGAATCCATGTAAATTGGATCATTGGAAATACGTTGAATATTATCAGCTAGTTCTAATTGTAATCGGTCTACGATGTTGAAAAATCCCGGATTATATTTCTTGATGTACTCAAAAAGCTTGTATATATCTTTTGTAGAGAAATACCAAGATCCCTCAATTAAAAGTCCTCTTTCAATATCGTATTCGATTGATTCAACGTTAATTATTTCTTTCATTTCTTCCGTAAATTGTTCCTTACTCAGAACATTTTGATAGCGCAAGTAATATAAGAAAAGTATTGATTCAACAGCAAAAGTCACAGGTAATTCGTCAGCTTCTTGGTCCCTAACTTTTTGGATGAAACGTGGATTTAATAACTTGGTAATCTTTGCTAAATACTCATCCCACTTTAGATAAGTCACGGGATCGAGATGATCAGAGAAGACTTCCCCAAAAAAGTTATCTAAGAAAATTTGATGAGTTGTTGGCTTGTAAAAGTCTTGAAGACCGTTCACATCGTGTATATTTAAATTTAAACTTCTTACCAACAGTGCTAGACCGAAACCAATTAAAGCAAAACCTATAGCAGCGAATCCTATATCGGCAAAACTAGGTTCAAGAACCATGAGAAGGAATAATGCTAATGATACAATGGATATCAGACCTATTATCTTTAAAAGATTAGTTACCCTTTTTACTCCACTAAAAAGCAAAGCAAATCCGTCCAAACTATCTATTGGTCTTCCTCTTCTCCGTTCAAAGTCAAGTCTCATCTTTAAACTCTTTTCTGTCTTCAAAGCACCGAGAATTAAAATTATCGAGTTAATTCCATACACAACAAGTATAACAATGAATATAATTGTTAATGTTGCGTCTAGCAAGGCTAATTTTAATAATGTCAAAACAGCCATAACAACTAAAATCAATGGAAGGATGTATAAGAAAATTTTACCCCATTTATTCATATAACTTATTAATTTACCTTGTGTGCGCTCCTTCTTTATTACTTTATTCAGTTCTTTTTTTAAATCTTTTTCCATGTTAAATTCTAACCCTTTAGCAGTAAATGAGTTTTGTATATTATGTATTAAAGAACTTTTTGTTTAAATTGTTATTGAGATAGATGATTTTATCATAAAAAAAAAGGTTATAAGTTTGCTTGATGAAAATAGAATAATCAATCAATATTTAGTTGTTTGAAAATGTCGTTAAACGGTATAATAGACTTTGGAAAATTTAAAATTCATCAGTTAGGATACGTATTTAAAGATTTAGAAAAGCAAGCGAAGATAATGGAACAAATTTATGGAATGAAATTTACTTTATCAGAAGCACCTAATCAAAAATATATATTTAGGGGTGAGGAAGTTGAAACACACCTCATAACTGGATTTGCTAGAACATTAAATACACAAATTGAATTGATACAATGGGTTAGTGGAGACTGTCTTTATAAAGAGTTTCTGGAAGAAGGAAGGGAAGGGTTACATCATATAGGAGTATATGTAGATGATTTAAATCATTATATTCAGACTTTTAAAGATAAAGGGATAGGAATTTTACAATCTGGTATAATGGGTTCATTAAACCTCGCTTATATGGATACTCTTGAATCCTTTGGGATTTTAATTGAATTATTTGAAATTTTAAAACGAAGAAGAAAAAAGTAAATTCATTTTTAATCCATACCTTTTTTATTTTTGAAAAAATAATAATAAAAAAATAATTTTCATCTTAAATCATGTCAGAAATTGATAAATATGAAATTGTGAGACAAAAGCTGAGTCTTGGACCATTATATGCTCCTAAACATAAAAAGATTCATGAACTATTGAGAATCTTATGGAATGAGGAAGAAATTAATATTCTTGCCCATTTCAAGGATGCAGATCATTATACATCATTAAAAGACCTAACTTATGAAACTGGAATTCCAAGGAAAGATATAAAAGTCATTTTAGAAAGATTGCGCTCGAAAGGTACCATTGCAAGAGGTGCCTCAAAATACAGCCTGATCCCAATTTTTCCCGGAATTTTTGAAAAATATTTTATTAAACGAGCGGATTCTGAAGAAAATCAAAAGAGAGTGGCAGAAATTTATCGGTGGCTTTTTAAGAATTTTGTACCTTCATTTTTTGCTGATTCTAAGGTTAAATTTTTCCGGCCTCGATTACCTGTAGATGCAAAAGAGAAATTAATCGAAATTGACAAAAGTCTTGATGTAGAATCTCAAATACTCCCTTATGAATTAATTACCCAGTTAATTGATAAGTATGATTCTTTTTCATACATCCCTTGTCAATGTCGGTTAATTGGGGAAATTACTGGTGAACCTTGTGAAGTAGCTCCTGCCGAAATGGGATGTTTTTTAGCGGGAGAGGGCGCTAGATCAGCAATTGAGGGGGGTTTGCCTAACTTAAACAAGGAAGAGGCGTTAGAATATCTTCGAAAAACGGAAAAAGCAGGATTAATTCACAATTGTGTAGCAGATACCAGTGTGGAATCAACACTTTTCGTCTGTAATTGTTGCAGCTGTCATTGTGGTGCATTAATAGCTGCAAAAGAGCATAAACATTACGGATTGTTAGCTTCTAATTATGTTCCAAGAATAAATAATGAAATTTGCACAAAATGTGAAATTTGTTTAAAGAAATGCCCAATGGGAATAATTTATCATAGATTTCCAAACGAGATGGATTCTTCTGATGAGAACATGTTTATTGATGAGGAGTATTGCATAGGTTGTGGAGTTTGTGCCACAAACTGTCCTAATAATGCCATTAAATTAGTAAAAGTAAGAGATAACGCTTTTACTGAAAAGATTAAATTCGGTTCAAAAACAATGCTGGAATTAATATAGAACAAGTTCTTAGAAATTTTGAAAGATGAAGACTTTTACTAAAGAACTTGGTTAAAATGAACGAAAGAAACCGTTTTAATCGAATGAGAACATTATTTTCTAATTATTTAAGAAAAGGGTAACAAAAACAATATAATTGATGATTTTTGATCAAAAAAAATTACAATTTTTTAGTATTTGCTTGATTTATTTCGCACCAATTTTAAAAATATTTACTGAAAAATGTCATGAAAAGTGCATTTTTCATTGTATTCTAAAATATCAATAATTTATAAAATCTTTTTTTGGGAAATGAATCCCCCAAAGAAACTTGAATTCCGGATTTCGTAATATGAAATCCCAAATAGGTTAATTTTTAAAAAAATCAACCAAACTCGGCAAATCCGTGAAGAATTTTATCCCAATAGCTTTATATATCAAAATTATCTTACTTAAGATAATAAATAAAAAATAATAAAATGTGATTAAGAAAAATGGAAATATTAAAACTTCAAGAAAAAATCCTGAGCCTTTCAGATGAAAAAATGAGAGAGGTTTATTCCTTATCTAGCAACATGAGTTTAGATAGCATACAAGAGTTAGCCCCAACCTTACTAAATATCTGTTTAGAATCAGAAGGTGAACTAAAAAATGAGTTAGGGAGAGTTATATTTCATCTTCAGAAAACTGAGAGATTAAACACTCGAATCGGTTTTGAAAAGTTACTTCATGGCTCTTTAATAGTAAATGCTGAAGAAACATTCAAGCTTTTAGAAAGCTCAGAATCAGATGCTAAAAATTTATCTAGTGAGTTGAAAAAACTCCTATAAAAGAATAAAATAATTTTTTAATTCTTCCTTCTTTTTGTCCGCCATAAACTTATGTATAAAATATAATCAAAACTTATTTTTTGAATTTTGTATTACAATTATCATGCCAGAATTGGATGAATCCTCGGATTTAGAGAAAGCGTGGAAGTATTATGAAAAGATTAGGGATTCACTAACAGGCTTATATGATATATTTAACATGAGCATGGATGAAAATAACATTTTTTATCAATGCGCGCTTGATAATTTGGAATCTCTCAAGGAGACCATATTAGATTTATTAAAAAGGGACTATAATCCCGCAGAGATTAAATTAAAACTGAGAGACTTGGAATTCGACATGAAAAAAAGCTTATTTTTTGAAAAGGATAAAAATCATGAATAAGTAATCTTACATATCACGATATTAGAAATTTTTATAATCTTCTTGAATAGGTTATTCAAGAATCTATTTTTATACAGAAAATATTGTTCAATAAAGTAAGAATATAAATATAGGATTTATATAATTATTTAATATGCTCACTTTAATCGGATGGATAGATGGTCTTACGGCTTCGTTTGTTGTGGTTTTTGGAATCCTCTTTGGATTTTTTTTCATATATAAATCTAAAAAAACAGATGTTAAAATTCTAATTTCATTAGGTTTAGCAACCCTGTTTGCAGGTTTAGCATTTTTGGGTGTATTTTTAGATTTTGTAACTGTTCTCATTTCAAACGTTAACATTGATAATACTCATGGGATAGTTGGAATCTTAAGTTATATTTGGTTACCACCAGCAATCATTACAGCGATATATATTGGAGCAAAATTGCTCATGCCTAAAAAGAAATGGATAATACTCTCACTGTTTGGAGTTTTAGGTATATTTTTTGAAGTGATTATTTTCTTGGATCCATTTGCTGCATTTAATTTTGATGATCCTCTAATCCCAGGAACGCTCTTAATTGACTATAATACAATTATAGACTCGATAGCAGGGATCCTCATGGCTTTCTTTCTCCTCAGTACAATTATTGTACTTGGAGTTGGTTTCATGTTAAAAGCTTTTCAATCAACAGGAGTACTGAAGAAGAAATTATTAC
The DNA here is from genome assembly GCA_030667705.1 of Promethearchaeota archaeon. Lineage (GTDB taxonomy): Archaea > Asgardarchaeota > Lokiarchaeia > Sigyniarchaeales > SOKP01 > SOKP01. The sequence continues at coordinate 25,909 of DAOUVJ010000020.1, forward strand.
TTCTTTCGTTAGGTGCTATCTTTTTCTGTGTTTTTGGATTATTAGAAGGGTTAACTGCCCCAGGATTGATGGTAATTTTCGTAAGATTAGGTTACCTAGCTAGTTTTTGGTTCATGTACTATGGCCTTAAAGATTAAATCTTTTTTTTTTTTCTAAATAGTATATAATAATGTAATTTGGTTAAAATGTTAAAATTCAAATCAGAAATCTCAAAAATTAATGATGTTGTACGAATAAAGATCGATGTTCCTTATGGAGTCAAATTCGTCTGCAATTATATATTTGAAGTGAATGGAAAAAAGGTTATTATTGATTCTGGGTTGAATATGGGAAATTGGAGTAAAGTTTTTTTTACCACCTTGGCCGAGAATGGTTATAGCATTTCTGATGTTGATTATTGTATCATAACGCACATTCATACCGATCATATTGGCTTGATCAAGAAATTTAAAAAGAAAAATCCAGAGTTAAAACTTTTAATGCATGATATTACCCATCGAATTTTAAAATGGGAAACTGATAAAACCAAAGCGGATGAATATCGTGAAGAAGCTATAAAGGTTGCTAATTTGATGATAAAATATGGAATTTCAGAAAAGCAGGGTAAACGCGTGGTCGAATTTCTTACTTTATGGCCAAAATATTTACAATATCAAGAACCAGATCAATTGATTCATGATGGAGAAATAATTTTAAGTAATTTAAAAATAATATGGACCCCTGGTCATAGTTTTGGTCATATTTGCATTTTTGATAAGAAGAAGGGGTATTTATTTTCTGGAGATCATATCTTATCTAGGATAACCCCTCACATTGGCAACTTTGTTATAAGTTCAGCTCTTAGAAATGAATTTGAAGATCAACATTTTGATAACATCCTAAATCATTACCTAAAATCGTTGGAAAAAATTGATAATTTAGATCCAAAAATAATTTTTCCCGCTCACCAAGACGTAATTTATGAACCACATAAAAGAATTCAAGAAATCCAAGAACATCACGAAAATCGCCTTAATGAAATTTTAGCAATACTGCAGGATAAAACACTCACGCCTTTTGCAATTTCACAAATACATTTTGGAATGGAATTAGATGAGATTAATTCATTTATGGCACTGAGTGAAATACTTGGACATTTAATCTATTTAGAATATCAAAATAAAGTGGAAAAAGTTGAAAAAAACGGAAAATATTATTTTCAGCGTATTTGAATGAATCATAGCATTAAGATCAATTTTTCAGGATCTAATACCTTATTACTAATATAAATAAAGAATAGCCATAATAATGCGATTAAACCAGTTAATAATAAAACTGTTAGAATAGATAAAAAAGCAGGATTAAAGATTTGAATTAATAATATACCTAATACGGGAGTAATTAAGGCACCACTTATACTTTGAGCACTTTTCATATCTTTGGCTCGCGAACTAATGATAACGCTAATTTGAATGTTTAATAGAGCCCAAAATGGAGTTAAGAGTAATCCTACTAGCATGATTGGGATATCAGAAAAAAAAAGAATAACACCATCTAAATATGATAATAGCATTACATTAACGATTATCCCTAGGGCAAAAAAACATGC
>DAOUVJ010000143.1 GCA_030667705.1 Promethearchaeota archaeon
AAACGATGGATTTATAGTTCAAATGCATATGGACACTAGTTGGACAGATCGCTTGCATTACTTTAAAGAATTACCAAAAGGTAAACTATATCTGCATATGGATGAAAGAACAGATATATTCAAAGCAAAAGAAATTCTTGGAGATCACATATGCATTCAAGGAAACCTCAAACCTTCCCTATTTACTTTAGGAACACCTGCTATGATCGAAAAGCAAACAAAAGAAATTATTGACAAATGTGCCGAAGGAGGAGGGTTATTTGTTGGAGCTGAAATTCCTGACGACGCAAAACTCGAAAATGTTAAAGCAATGATAGATACCTGCAAGACGCACGGAGTATATAGAAAATAAATTGTTTTACTTTAATCTATTATATTTTTATTTTTTTATATTATATTGTATATACAAATTTTTAGGTTGTATCTCTTCATAATTTTTGGTTAATAATTAGGTTAAAATTCTATAATCACAAACTAAAACACAACTTAAAAATTTTATAATTAATGGTTGAGAATTTATGCAAAATGTATTAATCATCGGTCATGGCGCTAGAGAACATGTAATTGGAGAATCTTTAGTTAATTCAGGGGCTAATTTGTATGCGTTCATGAGTTCTAAAAATGCGGGGTTAGAGGATTTAAGTAATGGGAGAATGAAGGTTCACTCTGAAACTGATTTTAAGGAAATTATAGATTTTTCAAAAAAAAACAAAATCAATTTTGCTGTAATTGGCCCAGAAGCACCTTTAGTCGTTGGAATTGTTGATGCTTTAGAACGGAATGGAATACCATGCGTAGGACCTGGTATTGAAGCGGCTCAATTAGAAGGGTCAAAAATATTTACTAGAACTCTTCTAGAAAAATACAAAATCACTTCGAATATCAAAAGTAAAGGTTTCAATTCCATGCAAGATGTGGAAAGCTACATTAAAGATTTAAGAGAAGAAAATATAGTTGTTAAACCAGATGGATTAACGGGGGGAAAAGGTGTAAAAGTTTATGGAGATCATTTATTTTCAAAGCGAGATATATTAGATTATTGTCAAGCTTTAGTTAATCAAAAAGCTTCTTTTCTTCTCGAGGAAAAACTTGAGGGAGAAGAATTTACTCTTCAGACATTCGTTGATGGTAAGAATGTAATAGGTACTCCGCTTGTCCAAGATCATAAAAGAGCATATGAAGGTGATACGGGTCCAAATACAGGAGGAATGGGATCTTATTCAATGGAAGATCATCTCATGCCATTCATTACTCAAAACGATATAAATTTGGCACTGGAAGATATAAAAAAAACAGTAGCCGCTGTAAAAGCCGAAACTGGTGTGAAATATAAAGGATTTTTATATGGTGGATTCATGAAAACAGCAGAAGGGTTAAAATTGATAGAATTCAATTCTCGGTTAGGAGACCCCGAGGCAATGAATGTTCTGCCTTTGCTAAATGGAAATTTTGTTGATTTATGTTGGTCAATCATTAATGGGAACTTGTCGCAGAACTTTAATTTTAAAAACCAAGCGACAGTATGTAAATATTTAGCTCCAGAAGGATATCCTGTTAATCCTAAAAAAGATCAAAAAATTAAAATTGATGGGGAGAAACTTAAAACTATTGGGGCAAAATACTATTACGCATCAGTATATCGTGAGGACAATAATATTTATACAACATCTTCAAGAGCAATGGGCATATTAGGTATTGCGGATGATTTACAAAAGGCAGAACAAATTGCTGAAGAGGGTGTAAAATGCGTAGAAGGTCAATTGTTTCATCGAAGAGATATAGGCACTTTAAAATTACTCCAAAAAAGAATTGAACACATGAATTCCCTTCTAATTTAATTTAATACCTAACTCAGCTGTTATATTTTATAATGATTAAATTATAATGAAATATTGTTCATAATTAATTAACTATGAGTTGGAATGTGCTAAAAGAAAATTTTAATGCACTGATAAAACAACTATTTCATGCGAAAGAATGGGAAAGTCGTGCAGAGGCAGCAAAACAATTAGGTTTGTTAAGAGATGGTAGGGCAGTAAATCTCTTATGTAGGGCTTTAAAATCAGAAAAAGATAATTCTGTCATAATTAGAATAATTGAAGCATTAGGAAGAATAGGTAATGGAAAAGCTACTCTGAGAATAATCGAAAAATTAAAATATGAAACGGATAAAGATGAATTTGATAAAAGAACAATATTAATTATAATTGAAAGCTTGATGAAAATTAAAGATAAGCGCGCATTACCGCATTTGAGTAAATTTCTAACCTCCAAATTTGAAGAAATTAAGCAAGTGACAGAAAAAGCATTCGACGAAATTGAGCCTCGGTGGAATGAAATAATAAATGAAGCCGGACGTAAAAAAACTACTGAAGAGATATTTAATTCAAAATACTAACAAATTCTTTAATTCTTTCAATAGTTTGAATAAATCATATTGAATTTTTGTAAAATTCATCAAAATATTTCTTCCCTTTTCGTATCTCTCTCACTGATAAATTGATACGAAATGTTTTTTTAAGTATTCCTTTAAGAGATATTATTGATGTTGCATAAATTATACCACTAATCAAACTGGTTGGAGATCTTATCATTAACAAGGATAATATAAATCCGATAATTATGGATACATTCAAGAAATAAGCAAGATACAATCTTTTCTCATGATATTCCATGAAATTCTTTTTTTTTAGCGATTCGTAACACATGCAGCAAACTAATGGAATTTCAATATTGAATTTCTCTTGTAAGTATAATTTTTGGATAACAGTCAACATCCTATCAATTTGACTTCCACATAATTTACATTTAAAAGCTATCATTCCTAATCGATCAGCCTCAATTTTATCAATTTCAGTTTTAGGGAAATAACATTCATCATTTTTATAATGAAGACAAGTTATACATGTTAATTCTTTTTCCATTTGAATTTCTTGTTGTCTTATTTTACTAGCCATTACAAAAAAAGGAAAATTTGTATGCCTTTGGCATATTACTCGTCCTTTCTCATCAATTTCAAAAGTGGGATTTATGATCGACATTTTTATTTATTATTAATCCTAAAGAAATAATAGATTGTTTTAGAATAAATATTTATTATTATTTGTTACAGAATTAAGTAAGGTGAATTACAGTGACAATTAAATCAACTAAAAATTATAAAATAGACCAAATTTTATCGGAAAACATTGATGAATTAATATACATCCTAAATAAAGATTTGATCTGCGAGTACATAAACGAAAATTATCATAAAAAAAAAATAGGATATTCTTCTCTGTCGAAAAAATTTACTAATTTTATACATGATCAAGATTTAAAAATAATATCCAAATTTCTTAAAAAAGTGTTCAATGGTGAGATAGCGATTGAACAAGTGAGAATTCTTTGCAACTCTGATCATAAATATCATGAATTGAAGGGTAAGAAATTCTTGGATAATTCTAATGAAGAAAAGGTTCTGTTAATATGCAGGGACATAAGCAAATTTAAAGAAGCAGAAGAAAAATGGATTAATCGTCATGATCGCCTTAAAGATGTGGCTGATAATTTACCTGAAATTAGATATTGGAATTTGGTGCAGCCAAAAAGCATTAAAAATGATTTTCAAAAAACAAGAGAAATGTTAGATATTGTAATTGATAATATTCCTCAACTTATATATTGGAAAGATGTGGATTTAAAATATTTAGGGAGTAATGCCAATTATGCATTAATCAATAAACTAGAAGATCCGAATGCTCTTATCGGTAAAGTTGATTTAAATCTAAAATGGCCCAGAAGCAATATTTCACACATTCAAGAAAGTGAAGAAAAAGTCATAAAAAACAACCAAATCGAGAGGTCTATTGAATCTTGGTTATATGCTGATGGAGAAAAAGTCTGTTTTGATGTAAACCGAATTCCCTTACATGACCTTAAAGATAATGTGATCGGAATTCTCTCAACCTATAATGATATTAGTAAACGATTAGTAGCAGAAAAGCGAATTAAAGAATCTGAAAAACGATATCGCAGTATTTTGGAAAACATCTCTGAAGGTTACTTTGAGCTTGACTTAAAAGGAAATTTCACTTTCTGTAATTCCTCTTTTAGTAAACTCCATAGATATAGTAAGGAGGAGATTATTGGAAAAAATTATAGCAAATTTTATCCTCCTGAAGAGAAATTGAAGTTATTTTCTGACTTCAATGAAGTGTATAAAACTAAAAAAAGTAAGCAATATTTGAACTCTCGTTTAATTAGGAAGAATGGTCAAGAAATTATTACAGAATTTTCAGTTAATTTACTGTATGATGAGATGGAAAATATTATTGGATTTTTTGGGGTTACTCAAGATGTAACGGAAAAATATAAATTGGAACAAGAGCTCAAGCAATCAGAAGAGAAATACCGGCTCATATCAGAGAGTGCTTATGATTTAATTGCAATTGTGAATCAAAAACTTCGAATTGAATATATTAATGATCAACCTTGTTTAGAAACATTAGGATACTCCAGTACCGAATTAATTGGTAAATCAGTCTTAGCTTTAGTCCATCCTGATGATATTGAATCATCAAAAAATATTTTATTTTCAGGTTTTAAAACAGGTAAAGAAACACTTGTATTAAGAATTCAACATAAGGATGGAAAATGGATTTGGATTGAAGCTAAAGGAAATTTATTTCGAGATGTTGATGGATTCTTCAAAGGAATCGTTATTGGTCGAAATATAACTGAACGTAAACAATCTGAAGAAGCATTAATAAATTTAAATCGAGAGCTGGAACAAATTGTGCTTTCGCGAACTAAGGAATTAAGAGAGTCTGAAGAGAAATATCGACATTTATATGAGAGCTCGCCTTATGGGATTGTTGTAATTGATAATAATGGGATTATACTAGACATAAATTCTACAATATCCTTATTGTTTGGTTATAATAAAGAGGATTTAATTGGTCAGAATTATCTCAACCTTTTAAATATATACCCGGAAGATACTTCGTCTGCTATACAACGAATTAAGGATTTATTATCCCGGGATAATGATCCAAAAATTAATATAAATATTACAAAGATATATAGGAAGGATGGATCTCCTTCTTGGGTGCACTCTGAATTATCACGAGTTAAAATTGGTTCTGAAAATGCCGTTCAAATTATAGTCCAAGATGTGACTGAAAAAAAAATAGCTGAGGAAAAATTAAAAGAATCTGAAAGAAAATTAAGAGAACAAAATATTGAATTAAGGGAACTAGATAAATTAAAAACTGATTTCATTAGCATTGCAGCTCATGAACTTAAAACTCCATTAATTTCTGTCGGGGGATTTGTTGATTTAATTTTATTACGAGAAAAAAATTTAAAAATTGAAATAAAGGAGGATTTAGAGAGGGTATTAAATAATGTTAGGAGATTAGAGGATTATATAAATAAACTCATGGATGTAATGAAGATAGATGCTAAGAAAATGGTATTAGATATAAACGTGGGAAATATTTTTCAACTAATATCAGAAATTATCAATGAACTTCATTTTCAAATCATTAATAAGAATTTAGAAATAATTATTGAAGTTGATAATAATATTGAATTAAATATTGATCAATTTAGAATATCTCAAGTATTTTTAAATATACTCTCAAATGCTATCAAATTTTCGAAGGAAAATGATAAGATTGAAATCTCAGCAACCCATCATGATATAGAAATGTTATTTAAAATAAAGGATTATGGAAAAGGACTCTCAAAAACTGAGATTAATAAACTATTTGGAAAATTTGTAACAATGGATCAAGACTCTGAAACTTTTTCGACATTTGAGAAAGGTAGTGGATTAGGTCTATATATTGCGAAAGGTATAATAGAAGCTCATGGAGGAAGAATTTGGGTAACATCTCAAGGTTTAGATAAAGGTTGTGAGTTTATTTTTACAATCCCAATCTAAATTAACATTTTTTTCTTTATTAACTATTAACTAATTCATTAATAAATAGAAATTATATGCTGAGATTTTATTTATATTCTAAATAAAAGAAATTATTCTTATTAGACTGTAGAAAATCGGAATAAATGTCGACAATCATAATCTCTGAAAAAAATAAAGCAGCCCTAGCAATTGCAGAAGCACTTGGACCTGTTAAGATCATTAATAAAGGAAAATATTTAAAAATTTATCATGTTCCTTCTAGAAATCTATATGTCATACCCTTAAGAGGACATATTCTAGAATATAAAAATACAGAAGAGTTTAAGAGTTGGACTAGTTCAGATCCTAGAGACATAATAACTAACCCTAAAGCGATTAAAAAATTTCCCATAAGATATACCAGTGCTCATATCAGTGCCCTAAAAGAATATGCCAAAATATCAAACCATTGTATTATCGCAACGGATGCAGATATTGAAGGTTGTAATATTGGATTATTAGATGGACTTCCTTTTGTAAAAAAAGTTAACCCCCATATTAACGTAAACCAAATGTGGCTGAGTTCACTTCAGAAAACAGAAGTTGTTGACAAATTTAATCATCTTATTCCACCTAAATATAGTTGGGCAGAGAGAGGAGAAGCTCGAGCAATAATTGATGCTGTTATAGGATTTTCTGCAACAAGAAAAGTTACAATCACGCTAAAATCATTATTAATCAAATTTGGGGTTAAATTTACTTCAATAGGTCGGGTCCAAACTAGTTCATTATATTTAATTTATCTTCGTGAACAAGAGATCAATAATTTCGTGCCTGAACCATATTTTACTATTGAATCAGTTTTACTTCATAGTGATAGAACATTTAAAGCATTTCATGAATCAAACCCTTTCAATAAAGAATTAGAAAATAAAGCTATCGAAATTTATCAAAAAATTAAAAATGAAAAAATTGCATTTATTATAGATCAAAAAAAGAAAATAAATGTAAAAAGACCACCATCCCCTTTGAATACATCAAAAGCCTTAATATTGCTAACTAAAAACTTGAAAATCTCAGCAAATATCGCATTGAAAACAATGAGTTCGCTTTATTTAAATAAACTCATATCGTACCCTAGAACTGATAGTGATGTTTATAAAAACAATTTTGATCATCTAAAAATCCTGAATAAAGTAATCCCTCATTCTCAATATGGAAAATATATATCCAAATTATTTAAAGCAAAAAGATTTAATCCAACAAAAGGAAAAAAGGATGAAGGAGATCATCCTCCAATTACACCTATAGAAAGTGTAGAACTTACTTCTTCAATATTTGAAAATGATTTACAGAAAAAGGTCTATGATTTATTAACAAGACATTATCTAGCGCTATTTGGAGATAATGCAACAGAATCTAGACAAGATTTAAAATTAGAAATCAAAGAGGAACCTTTTCATTCTAAAGTAGTATCATTAGTTAATGAAGGGTTTTATGAAATTGCACCGTTCTTAAAACCACATTATGATAGTGAGATAGTAATTACAGGTAACAAAATTTCTATTAAAGAAATTACTTTAAATAAAAAAAAGACTAAACCTCTTCCACATTATTCTGATCCTTCATTACTTAAATTAATGGAAAAGAATCATCTTGGGACTAAATCAACAAGACCTCAAATTATTAAAATCTTAAACACTCGCAAATTGACTATAAGAACAAAAGGTAAATATGAATTAACTGAATTAGGAACATTTCTAATTGAAATTTTAATTAAAATTTGGCTTCCATTCCTTAAACCTGAATTTACAAAAAATGTAGAGATAAAATTAGAAGAAATCCAAAATGGTATAAGAAGTATGGATGAAGTCATCTCTGAAGTAAAGAAGGAATTCTTGGATTTATTTGATAAATTCATTAAAAACGAAAATGATATTCTTAAAGTACTTGAGAATTATAAAGTAAAAAGCTACAATTTAAAATCAGCTACAAAAAACGCCATAAAACAAACAACATCATCTTGTCCTTCTTGTAACAGATATCCCATGAAATTTATTAACTTGAAGCAAAAAAGATTTTTGGTTTGCTCCGATGACAATTGTAAAAAGTATTTATCA
>DAOUVJ010000133.1 GCA_030667705.1 Promethearchaeota archaeon
AGATTTTCCTGCACCTCCATTTCCGGCAATTAAAATCTTGAAGACAAATTTTTTCGTCAATATGATTCTCAGTACATCAAGGAATTATGATGTGAATTCTCTTATTATGTAATATTAATAATAATTAATCTTAATATAATTTAATGTGAATTATCGAAAAAACTCGACGGTTAATATTTCATCAATTTGATCGAGAGTAGATTCAAGAGCACTTTTTAATTTCTCTTGAATTTTGAATTTTGAGGGGGATTGATTGATCATTTCAAAATCCCGTAATGTTAATTTGGCAATTTTATGACCTTCTCTTCCTAAATCAGTTAATTTAAGATGTTGATCATTAGCGACATCAAATTTAGGAATGGGTGTCTCAAAAGGCTTTTTAAATATATGACGAGAGGATTTCCTGATTCTTATTTGCTTATTAATGAAACGAGAATTAAGTACTGAGGATAAATAGAAAGCTTCTTCAATATTTGTGGTATCATAATAGCTCAGATCTCCCGTTACTAAGAAATCACCCTCAATAACTGCGGAGTTTAGAGTAGAACCTGAGTTGTTATAGACGACTTTTATTTTTGATAGTTGTCTTGGAGTGATTAACTTAGCCCAATGATTCAAATTTTCAAGAAGCGAAGATTTATTAGTGGTTTTTTTCTTATATTTTAAATATAGATTGTTTATAAGGTCATAGAATTGCTTGGAATGAGTATCCATTGAGATGTATTCAAAAGATAAGTTAGATTTTTTTAGAGGTAAAAATACCCTATAATAGTCGAATACATTGAAAGATACTAGTTCAGTACTTTTTATGACATTGAAAATGTATTTTTTATTTACTTTTTGGTCTTGAAATAATCGGGTATTCCAAGGAATTTTTGCTCTTTTAAAAATTCGTTCGTCTGGAGATATGCTTACCATGCTTTTATCAAGATTCTTCTCAGAGACAAAAATTAGATTCCTTGGATTCAAGTCAGCTCCTTTATGAAATAAATCCTTGTAATTGCTGGTTTGACCATGGAGTAATTCTCCAAAATCTTCTTTAGATATGAATTTATTAACAAATACTTTTTCTCCTTTTATTTCTATTGAGTATGGAACGAGTTCCTCTTTTTTTTTAACCTGTAAGTCAATTAAATCAAAATAATTAAAATTCACGATGTTCTCTTTTGTGCCATAATAAATTACTGGAATATTATAATTCTCTTTCTTATCCATATTAGATGATTTTTCTGCATATAGGCATATGAAGTCAATATTAAATATTTTGAGAATATCATTTTCAAACATCCAAGTAGCTAATTTCTTGAATCCTTTGAAGCTCCTGAAAAGAGAGGCATGTGACCCCGTGAGAACTCCTTTCGGGGATACAAAAAATATTTTCGAATCTTTTTTCATGAATGAGAAATTCGCTTTATAAAAGAAAAGCGATGCTATTTCTATATTTAAAACATTTTTAGGTGTTGGTTTAATGCCTAATATGTCCGATAATCCCTTTATTTTTTCTTGATAATTCACAGATTCTATATCTCGTAACGTGTACCAAGGGGGATTACCAATAACTAAATCGTATTTGCTATTATTTAGGGCTTTTTCAATAAATAATGAATCAACTACCTTTAAATGGTATTCATCAATTCCGTAATCAAAATCTACTAAACAAGCAATATTAATACCCGCTAGAAATATGGACATTGGGTTAATATCATAACCATGTACTTTTTTTATTGCCTGGATTTTCTCTTCTTTAGTAATATTTGAACTGAGAATTACATTAATTATTTCAATCAAAAAATTTCCGGCACCACAACTAGGATCTAAGACAAAATCTCCTACCTTGAATGTTTCATTTACCATTTTTTTTACTAGAAATGGAGGAGTATAAAATTCACCTGATCCGTGACGAATATAAGAGGATATCAAGTTTTGGATCAAATAATCGAATTGGTAACTAAGAGGAATATTATTATCTTCTAATTTAAAAAAAATATCGCTCAGAATTTGAGTATACAAGTTTATCTCATTAACTTCAATTCTCTCCAGAAGAGGTGAATAACAATATATTATCGAGTTTTCTCTAATATTTTTTGGTAAGTTTAATTTTTCCTCAAAATCTAATTGGAAAATCTCAGTATCAATAACATTATCAAAATCCTGGGAATTAGCTTTTTTTTTTAATAGCATTAGCCGTCCAGTAAAAAATAATAACGACAAGATTATGTAGAATCGAAGATTTATGCTTTTTGCTCCATATATTTGAATGAATTCCTCTTTCCACGAATGATATGCTGAAGTATCTTGAAGTGATTTCTGATTATAAATTTGTTCTAACTCATCCAGTTCACTTTCAAACTCAGATAAAGAGAATAATTGTTTTCCCGTGTTCTTGACTTTGCCCAAATAAACGAACTCCTTCTATATATTATAAAAATAATTAATTAATATTTAAATTTAAATTAAAAATATCCATATTATAAACCATTATATTAATATAATAAAAATCTCTTTAAAGAAAACGTGACTACTCAGGAAATAAAACTCTCGAAAGCTCTTGAAAATGGCATGGGATTTTCTTGTCAAATGTGTGGAGGTTGTTGTAGAGGGTTTAATGAGGGGGAAGTATACCTATATAAGGAAGACATTCTCCGATTAGCACAACACTTGAATTTAAAAGGAAATTCGGGATTCAAAAAGTTTGCAGAAAGATACTTAAAAGCAATTGATGATTCTTTTTTTTGGAAAGAACCCAAAGCTGAGAGAAGAAAACCATATAAATTCAAAACTCTTGTTTTTAAGTTCACGGGTGATGATGAACGATGCCATTTTTTATTAGGTAATGAGTGCACAGTGCATTCATACAGACCTTATCAATGTAAGTGCTTTCCATTCTGGCATATTCTGGTAACAAGTCGTAAAAATTATGTAAATTATTCCAAAAAATGTCCGGGGTTGAAAGAATCTTTAGTTAAAAAAGTAGGAGAGTATTATTCTGCTGAACAAATCCTAAGTAGGGCTACTGAGGAATATGAAATTGAAAAGAAATATTTTCTTGAAATGAAAAAGCATGATTTTGATATATACAAGGTTTACCCTTTTCTGCCTAAAAATTTCGTTGAAGAGGAAAATAAGATTAAATAATATTATATATAGATGACCTTGGATAAGATAATAAGACGATTCGGAACTTGTTCAAAAGATTGCTATGGATCTTGCGTCTTTCATGGCGAATGGAATGATAACGCTGATAAGATTAAATTTCTAAGAGCTATTCCTTCAAAAAATCATCCATTTACACAAGGTTTTTTTTGTCCAAAATTGAATAAACGAGAGAGTCTAGTTTATCATCCTGATAGAATTATCAAACCGCTAAAACACGTGGGTGCAAAAGGTAGAAATGAATTCAACCCCCTTAGATTAGAAGATGCTTTATCTAGTATTGCAGAAAAACTTGGTGAAATAAAGAGTTCACACGGTCCAGAATCAATTGTAGCTGCAATTAGTTCTGGAAACTATGGACTCATATCAAGATTAGCACCGTTAAGATTTTTTAATAAATTAGGTGCAACAATTACTACTGGTGGCATTTGCAACGAAGGAGGATGTGATGCTCTTGAAAGAATGTTAGGTACATGCTCTACAACCAATCCCTTTCAATTGAAAAGTAAAGCGGCTAAAATTATTGTTATATGGGGAAGTAATCTACCAGTAACTAATATTCATGCTTATAGTTTAGTTAAAAATGCAATAAAAAACGGCTCAATATTGATTGTGATTGATTCAAGAAATCATAAACTAGCGCAAGAAGCTCATTTTTTCATTCAACCTTACCCGGGTACAGAATATCTTGTTGCTAAGCTAATTATACATCAGATAATTAAACGAAATGGCCATGATGCTGGATTTATATCTAACCATTTAGATAATCCTGAGATTGTCTTGTCAAAAGTTAGCAAGCTTGACACAGAAAAAGCTTTACAACAAACTGGAGTGGAAGCTAATATTTTGAATAAAGTAATTGATTTGCTTATTCAACATAAACATGAAACCATCTTTAATGTAGGATACGGCATTCAAAAATATTATCATGGCGGAGATACTTTACAATTAATTGCTCTCCTCCAAGTAATTTTGGGTAATTTTGGGAGCCCCGGAACCGGTTTAGTTTATTCCCAAAGTGATTTTAACAAGACCCTTCTTCACCCTATTGTACAATATATAACTAATAATCCGCCTATTCCAAGAAATAATAAAATAATGTTAATAGATTTAGGATGGGCTCTAAATTCTCCTAAATACAAAATGATTTTCATTTATAATTTTAACCCCGCAAGTTCTCTTCCAAATCAAAATCTCCTAAGGCATACTCTCTCTCGAGATGATTTATTTGTTGTTGTTATAGACATGTTCCTTAATCAGACAACAAAATACGCAGATATTGTTATTCCTGCTAAATTTGGAGTTGAAAATGATGATATTTATACTCCATATTATATCCCCGGAGTATCTATTAATGAAGGAGGGCCATGTCCTTATCCTAATTGTTTAACAAATTATGAATTTTTTCAAAAATTAGCCCATAAAATTGGCTGGCAAGATGATTTGGAATTTCATGAAAGTCAAAGAATGATCATGCAAAAAAGCATCAAGATGCTCCCTGAAATTATGAAAAAAGATATTAATGAAAAAGGATATCACGTTTTATTTGATGAGGATGATGTTCCATTTAAAGAAGTACCTTTCCTATCTCAACCTCTTAAAATAAAATTGGATAAAAACCTTTTAATTGAGGATTTTGTAAACTGCGAAACCTTTTCTAAGGATTCTAATCAATTCTATCTCATATCGCCTTCACACATCCAATTCATTCATTCGCAGTTCGGTCAAATACACTCGAATTATCTCAATCAGTTCGAAAAGATATTTCTTCATCCTTCTGACATTGAACGATTAAACCTTAAAATTAATAATGAAGTTACTGTATCAAATAGATATGGTGAATCTAACTATATTTTAGACGAAAAAATTGAACTGAAACCAGGAGTAGCATTAATTTATTCAGGTTCCCCTTTCGGATTCAATAGAAACTTAAATGTTAACCTTTTTACCCCCCAAACACCCGAAAAATCTCATTTTTCTGGATCTTTTAATTCTGCAATTATCAAGATCTCACAGTAAGAAGGAGTTCATTTCTTTTGTAAGAAATAACATTATCTATGATTGGTTATTAAGAATAATTAAAATTTAATAATAAATAATATCTAATTACTATAGTTGTATTAGAGATCTTCAGATTTAGAGGTAAAAATTCATGAAGGTAGGGCTATTCATCTGTGACTGTGGAAAGAATATTTCTGGCATAATAGATACAAAAAGAGTTGAAGAACATTATAAAAAGAATTATCCCGAAATTGAGGTAATTGGGGATCAATATCTATGTTCAGAACTTGGAGTAAACAAGATCAGTGATGAAATTAAAGAAAAGGGAATTGACAGAGTGGTTATCGCAGCGTGTTCATTTAAATTACATGGATCTTTATTTCAAAAAACAATTGAAAAAGCAGGTATAAATAAATTTTTAATATCTTTTGCTAATATTAGAGAACAAAATTCCTGGGTACATCCAGATCAGCCAGAAAATGCTACAAAAAAGGCAATTGATCAAATAAAAATGGCAGTTGAAGACGTAAAGCTACTAGAACCATTAGAAGTTCAATATGCTCCCGTTACTAAATCAACTTTAATAATTGGGGGAGGAATTGCTGGAATAAAAGCAGCAATGGTTATTGCAGATGCGGGATATAAGGTTTATTTACTTGAACGAGATGCTACTATAGGTGGTCACATGGCCTTATTCGATAAAACATTTCCAACTCTAGATTGTAGCATTTGCATTCTCGGACCTTTAATGTCAGAAATTAAAGATCATCCTAATATCGAATTGCTAACATATAGTGAGCTTGAATCTGTTGACGGATACGTTGGAAACTTTAAAGCCTCTATAATAATGAATCCTAGATTTATTATAGAAGAAAATTGCGTGGGGTGTATTGATATTTGTCGAGAAGTGTGCCCAATAGATATAGAAAGCACGTTTTTTCCAAGAAAAGCAATAGATATCCCATATCCTCAAGCGATTCCCCTATATCCAAATATTTTAGAAGATCATTGCATAGGTTGTAAAGCTTGCGCTCTAGCTTGTGACAGAGACGCCATCGATTTTGAACAGAATTCAAAGAAAATTAACATCGAAATTGGTTCAATTATAGTTGCAACAGGATTTAAAACATTTGATCCAAGCTTATTAGGGGAATTGAATTTTCAAAAATATTCTGATGTTATTACTACAATGCAGATGGAGCGATTACTAAATAATGATGGTCCAACAAGAGGTAAAATCGTACGAGCTTCAACGGGTTTAGCCCCTAAAAAAGTTTCATTTGTTCTATGTGTAGGTTCTAGAAACAAAGTGATTGGACGGGAATATTGTAGCCAAGTTTGCTGCAATTTATCAATTAAACAGGCAATTCTGATTAAAAAAGAGAACCCAGACGTAGAAATTAATATTTATTTTAATGATATAAGAGCCGTAGGTAAAAATTGTGAAGAATTCTATAATCGTGCACGAGAAACGTTTGGTATACGATTCATTAAAAGCAACATATCTTCAATAATAAAGAGCGACACATCTGATGATTTATTAATAAGGGGAGAAGATATAATCGAAGACGCATTGTTCGAAAATAAATCTGATTTAGTAGTATTGGCTGTTGGTATTGAACCCGCTGAAGGAACAGTGGAATTAAGTCAAATGTTAAATATTTCATTGGATCAAAATGGATTCCTCCTTGAAAAACACCTGAAAGTTCATCCTTCAGAAACATCTGTAAATGGTATTTTCTTAGCAGGAGTAATACAGGGGCCGAAAGATATTCCAAATAGCATTGCACAAGCAGAAAGTGCTGCTGCAAAAGCTATTGCCCTAATATCAAAAGGAAGAGTTGAATTAAATCCCCACATTGTTTATTTTGATGAAGAAAAATGCAACCTCTGTAGATTATGTGAGGATATATGCAATTTTAATGCAATCAGTCTCAGTAAGGAAAAACTCACGCTCACGCAAGCCAATTGTACCGGTTGTGGAGCATGTGCTGCCATGTGTCCCGAAGACGCATTATATATTCCTGGGTTTAGAAAAGAACAAATATCTGCACAGACTAAATCAATTTTAAGTCAAGGAAAGAGCGAACATCCCTTAATAATAGCATTCTTATGCAATTGGTGTTCATACATGGGCGCTGATTTAGCGGGGACCAGTAAAATAACATATCCATCTAATGTGAGATCTATTAGAGTGATGTGCACTGCCATGCTAAATCCATCATTAGTATTCGAAACATTACTCCAAGGAGCTGATGGGGTCTTAATTGCCGGTTGTCATGAACAAGATTGCCACTATGATACTGGATTTATTAAAGCTAAAACGAGGTATGAAAGCATGAGAGAAATGCTAATACACGCAGGTATTAATGAAAATCGTTTAAAAATTACAAGTATTTCTGCTGGTGAAGGTGAACGATATGCTCAAGTAATATCCGATTTTAAGGAACAGCTAGAGGAATTAGGACCGATTACACCGGGAGAATACGAGAAACAAGTTATTAAACAAAAAATTTCAAAATCTTCAATAAAAATAGATGAACTTTAAGAGAATAGCTTGAAAAGAGCCTTTCTCTTTTTATTAATCAAAATACACGTAAATAGTTGATAATTATGAGAATTAGAGCCATTACAATTGGATTGAAAATTCCTTTATTAGCTCAAAATACCGAGCTAGAAACTTTCATGCGAGATAAATTGCAAGGTTTCAGTAACTTCAATAAAGAGTTAATTGAGAGATTTAAGACTTTAGATATCGAAGTTCAGACAAAGAGATTTTCTTCTCAACCTATACTTTCATACGAACATCAGTTGTTTGATCAGAATTTAAACCAAACAATCATGACATTACATGATCAATTTACTCTAATAGAATATTTAATCAGTAATTTTGGCTTTGATTATTTTGCTTGTTGCACTGTTTTAGCTGACCAACATGTTGAAAAATATGGGATATATGAAAAATTATTATTAGACGAGGTTCCAAGCTTTATTGGAAGAAAGGAGAAGTTTTTTACGTCATTACCCGTAGCTTCCTCTCAAAATGGAATAAATCTGGCCGCATTAAGGTCAGGAGCTAAAATTATAAAAAAGCTCTCTAATCCAGACCCATTCAATAATCTGAAATTTTGTGTAAGTTCCAATGTCAAACCAGACACTCCTTTTTTCCCGGCATCATACCATTTATCTGAAAAACCTTCGTTTTCATTAGCTTTAGAAATGGCGGATGAAGTAGTAAAAGTATTCGAAGAGTCAAAAAACGCTACAGAAGCCCTGATAAAGTTAAGAGAACGTTTCAATGAGATTTATGACATGTTAATTAAAATTACAGAAAATATTGGGAGTAAATACGGGCTTGATTTTCATGGCATGGATTTCTCGCCAGCACCTTATCCAACGATTCCCAAGAGTATTGGAACAGCATTTGAAAAATTAAATTATGAGTATTTCGGTGCTCCTGGTTCTCTTTTAGGAGTTGCGTTGATTAAGAATGCAATACCTCAAAAAGAGAAAATTATTGGATTCTCTGGATTCATGCCATCGGTACTTGAAGATTATACAATTTCCAAAAGCCTTTCAGAAAAAAACTTCAATTTAGATACATTATTATTATATTCAACCCTGTGTGGAACGGGTTTAGATTGTGTACCATTACCTGGTGATATTACTGAACAGGAATTGTTTTATATTTTATTAGATA
>DAOUVJ010000154.1 GCA_030667705.1 Promethearchaeota archaeon
AGATTTATCTTTGAATTTTATTCAAAGAACCTAATTCAAAACCTCTTTATTTTTCAGATGAACAGAGATTCATAAAAAGTTGGCTAATCCTGTGAATGAAATGATAAATTAATCCTTAATAATTAAATTCTTCTTAATAAATTAGATTCAAACTTGTGATATCTTTATCAATATCTTTCTCCCAGATTAAGCCTTTTTCAATTTCGGCATATTTTTCTAATCCTAAAGCGATTTGATTAATATTATATTTTTCAGAATCTTCTGTTACGTAACTAACAAAAATCTTTAATCCCATCTATTATCACCTTCTGACATTTTATAAGCTAATCCAATTCTATCGCACATCTCTTTAGCAGCATTCATTTCTGCGGACTTAATACTACTCCTTTAATAGACACTTTATTCCCTGTTTAAATTTTATAATTTTTTTGTAATAAGATATAATCATTTGAAAAAAAAGTTTTTCATAAACCATTGGTTTATTATCATAGAATTACTCATCTTCTTGAATTTTGAGATTGAAAAAAAATGAAAATGAATAAACTTGAAGCATTAGAAAAAGATGAAATTGAACTTATTCATGGAAAAACCCTAGAACTTTTAGAAAAGATTGGAATTAAAGTAGAATCTGAAGAAGCTCGTAGTTTATTAAAGGAGAATGGAGGAATAATAGACAATGACACGCATTTCGTAAAATTCCCTGAAAATTTAGTATTAGAACAACTTAAACACGTTCCAGATTCTTTTACTTTATGGGGATCAGATGGATCATTTAATGTTGAGATTAATACAAAAAGCACCAATTTTGCAACTGTGGGAACCCCCGTAAAGATCCATGATCCTACTAATAAAAAAGGAGTAAGAAAAACCGTGATGGCTGATACTATAAAACAGATTCGTATTGTTGACTTCTTGGACAACGTTTGCTGTTCTCACGTTGATGTCTGGCCGAATGATATTCCCTACTTGGAATTACACTATCATGCAATTAAAGCGTGGGCTGAAAATAGTGTTAAACCGTATGGATTAGGATGTTTGGGTAGAACAGCCAGCCAAGACATGATGGATCTTACATCCATTATTGTAGGAGGCGAGGAAGAATTAAAGAAGAAGCCCCGGCTAATTGGGTTTTTTAATCCTGTTAGCCCGTTAATGTTGAGTACCCTCTTATTAAATGGACTATTCATTTTTGCAAAATATAATCAACCCCTAATTATAGCTCCAGCAGCTAGCGCAGGTTCAACTGCTCCAGTGACATTGGCAGGATTGCTCATCCAATCTAATATGGAAACATTGTCTTCAATTGTTTTATCTCAACTCATTAATCCAGGGTGTCCCGTTTTTTACTCAACTATGAATGCACCCATGGATCCTCGAAAAGGAAATGTTGCCTGGGGATCTATTGAAACAGGATTAATTACGATTGGAGCTGCTCAATTAGCTAGTTATTATAACATCCCTTCAAGAGGACCGGGTTTAGTGACTGAATCTAAATGTTTTGATATTCAAAATGGTTATGAAAGATTCATGACGTTGTTCTGCGCGGCAAATGCAGGGATTAATTATATCACGTGTGCAGGAACCTATGAATCATCTCTTGCAGAATCTTTAGAATTACTGGTAATTGATGATGAGTTAATAGAGATTGTAAAACGAGGGATGAGAGGTATCAAAGTGGATGAAAATACCATGGCATTAAATGAGATTACACGAGTGGCTACAGAAGGAAAGAATTATTTAATGTTGAAACATACTTCAAAAAACATAAGAAAAGAAATATTTGCTCCTAAACTTGCGGATCGAAATCGTAGAAGTATTTGGCAGAGAAATGGCTCAAAAGACATCATTGAAAGAGCAAGAGAAAAAGTAGAACAAATTCTTGACAATCAGAAAGGTCCAGGAATATCGAATGACGTAGAGAGGGCTTTTCAAGAGTATTATAAGAAGATATCTTCACGTACATACGAAGATTTTCAAAAATCTGAAGGAATGGATAAAATTGATGGGACAAAATTACCCGGTATGGAGTGATTAAGGTGGAAGAAAAAAGAAAAACCCCAGATCAAGTAAATAAAGAATTAAGAGAAAAATGGGATCAATGGCAATTTGATACTCAGCAAATTAGAGCGGGAGAGGATCCTTATCCATCAACGACGCATAGTCTAAGGACGCCAATTTATGCCACGAAATCTTATACATATTCGACCATGTCTGAAATGTTAAAAAATAATTATTTCTATTCGAGAACTGAAAATCCAACATTGTATGCTTTAGATCAAAAATTAGCGACCCTCCATGGAGGCGAAGAGGCATTATCTGTGGCATCTGGAATGGCCGCAGTTCATCTATCTCTTTCTAGTGTATTTCAAGATAGAATAGACCGAATGAAACCAAGGAAGATACAAAAATATTACCCTCAAAATAATCCTACGCTTTTCCCAAACATAATTATTCATAAACAGCAATACACTGGAGTATTCCGATTACTAACAAAAATCTATCCACAAATGGGTAATACCGCCATTAGTGTAGATATGTGCAACTTAGAAGAGGTCAAGAATGCAATTACTGAACAAACTAAAGCCGTATTTTTTGAAACTCCCACCAATCCATCTGTCGATATTATAGATATTGACGAGATTTCAAAGCTCATTCATAATGTAGAAGGAAAATGCATTGTTGATAATACTTTTGCTTCACCAGCACTTCAGCAACCTATTAAACTCGGAGCAGATCTAGTAATTGAGAGTTTAACTAAATATGTTAATGGACACGGTGATTGCCTTGGTGGTGTAATTATTGGGCCCAAGAAAGAAATTCGAAATATTCGATACTTTTGGCAAGAAACTCAAGGTCCTGTGATGAGCCCGTTTAGTGCTTGGCTCATCTTAAGAGGTGTAAGAACATTGAGTTTGAGGATGGAAAAACATTGCTCAAATGCAATGAAGATTGCTAAATTTTTATCAATGCACCCAAAAGTGAAAAAAGTGATATATCCAGGTCTAGAATCGCATTCGGGTCATGATATAGCTAAAAAACAAATGACAGGATTTGGAGGGATGCTCGGCTTTGAGTTGGAAACCGTGGAAGAGTGTTATGAGTTAATGGAACTCTTTAAATTGATTAAGGTTGGTGTTTCATTAGGAGATACAACATCGCTAATAGAATATACCTCGATAATGACAGGAATTGATCTAGCAAGTTGGGAAAAGCGAATGATGCAAATTTCAGATACACACTTCAGATTTTCAGTAGGTTTAGAAGATCCTGAAGACTTAATTAATGATTTAGAACAAGCATTAAAAAAAATATAAAAAAAAATAAAAATTAAGAAGATCTTACTTTATCCATTTTATTAGCGTGTAATTCAGTAAGTTTTTCTTTCATTTCTTGCACATACGATTTTGAATATGGAAAGAAATACAAACATATTAGAGAGATTCCTAAAGCAATTCCAGGTATAACTATAAACAATAATCTAAGACCAATGGTTACATCAACAAGGGGATCATAGACTTCCCATCCGGTCTGGAGAAATACAATACCAATTGTGACTATTGAAAGAATCATTGAAAGCCGCATGAAAAAATTAGTTATTCCAAAGAAAGCACCCTCTCGTCTAATCCCAGTTTTTAATTCATCTTCATCAATTACATCAGCGATGATTAGGTAGATAAAATAAAGCATTCCTCCAAATCCAATACCCATTAAAACGGCTGTCAGTACTGCAATTAGATAAACATTTATAAACATTAGAGGTAAAGAGGCAAAGAAATATGCAACTATTGCAATTGCATATCCCCTCTTGCTCCCAATTTTAACATCTAACCATCTCCATAATCCAACAGAAGCTAAACCGACTACATACATAACCCCCATTATTATGGAAGTTTCGAACGGAGAAGCATCTAAGATTTCTCTACCAAAAATTTGAACTATCGTTGCAAGTAGAAGTAACACATATTCATATAGGAAAAACATAATTGTATAGAGCACAAATCCTTTATTTTTTAATGCGTATTTGAGGCTTTCGAAGAATTTAGGTTGTTTCTGATAATCTAGCTTAAATTCCTTACGTTCTTTAACCCCCCATTTCAGTGATATTAACAATGAAATCCCGATTATTGCTGCTGTTATAAAACCATTTAATAAATATGAACTCATTTGCTCGTCTAATGGAGCTGATTCACCGGCTACAACGAAACCAGGTACCAATGCGGCAGCAAGTAATCCTATTACAGCCAGAATTTGTCTAATAGTATTAACTTGAGATCTTTCCTTAACACTCGAATATAATTCTGGAAATAAACTATCGAACGGGAGAGAAACCATAGTATAAAATGTATCGTATAACACTAACATTAAGAGAAGGTAGAGAAAAGTGAAAACCTCATTACCTCCAGCTGGTAGAGGGGGCAACCAAATTATAATATATATTACAATAACCGGAATTGTCCCTAACATAATAAATGGTTTTCTACGACCCCATCTAGTATTTGCTCGATCTGAAAGATATCCAATTAATGGATCATTAAAAGCATTCCAAATCGTCCATAAACCTGCTGCGAGCATGTACCATCTTACATCTAAACCAACCACAGTGAAATAGTATGTAAAAACCCAGATATTGAATGCGCTGTTTATGAACCACTGGGCAAAAGAACCCATTCCAAAACTCCATTTTTGACCTTTACTAAATTGTTCACTCATTTTTAATTCTTCACTCTTTAAAAGTAATAATATTTTAAGATAATAATTATTAGATTAGATTTTGTACCTTTTAAATATATATCTTATTGATTTTAAAGAAGAAGAATGTTTAAAAAGAACTTCTGAATTAGAAGGAAATTACGATTTAAGCTCGCGAGTACTTCTCAACAATATAATTTTGTAATGACCATCCATATAATTTTGTAATGACCAGCCACATTTCTCGTAAATAGGATACATCCAAATTCGAAAATAATTTCTCTAACTCATCTATTTTTTCGAAAATTGATACAATGATTTTCCAATCGTTAGCCCACTCCTCGTCTTGAATTTCAATCTGATTCACGATTTTTTTCATCCTCTTACATGCATTATATTCAATGTTATGCAAGATATGACAAACTACATTAAAAAAGGTTTACATGTTTGAGATTTAGTAATTTAATAATATTAAAAAATAAAATATTAAGAAAATGAATATTAATACTATTTATTGCTATTAAATATAGAATAGAACTGATGAATGGGTTCAAATTTTTAATAAAACCTGATGAGTATGATAGAGAAGCTGCTGAAGTTTTAGTTGATGGAATAATTGGTAACAAATTATATAAGTTTCTTCTCGATACTGGTGCAGCAAAAACCACCATTCAATATGATGACTATACTTCTAAGTTTGAGTCAAAGAAGAAAAATGTCTCATCAGGAGTATTTGCTCGAAGCAGCGATGATTTGATTTCAGTTCCATTAATTAAACTCGGTCCTATCTCGAAGAAAAATTTGTTAATAGCTCGGATGCCTAAAAACACTCGGGAAGTTAGGAATTTAATCGGTATGGATCTTCTTAAAGATTATTGTTTTCAATTCTTATTCGATGAAAATAAAGTCTTGGTAAAAAACATAAAGAGATCACAGAACAAATATAATCTTCAAAATCTTTTTCTTGATGAGAAATTTCATCCCTATATTGACATTAAATTTGTAAATCAAATAGCTAAAGCAGTTTGGGATACTGGTGCGGGAATCACCATCGTGGATATGAATTTTATAAATAAGCACCCCACGCTTTTCCAAGAAATGGGTAAATCGATTGGAACAGACTCTACAGGGGCTAAAATGGAAACACCCATATTCATTATGGTTGCGATTAAGATTGGAGGTCGAGAATTTACCCCACATAAGGTGGTAGGTGTTGATCTCTCAAATGTGAACTCTACAATTGAACTTCCCATGGATATAATATTAGGCTATAACACGCTGAGCAAAGCGAATTGGTTATTTGATTTTCCTCGTAGGAAGTGGGCAATTTTAAAGTTATTACCTAAAAAATAAATAATCTATTTAGAGCTCTTTTTCACCTTGATTATCGCAATTTCTGTAATATTTTGAACTATTCTTAACCTTTTTTTAGCGATTCCTGTAGAATTAATATTAGCAATAATTCCTAAAAGAAGATCAAATAGTAAAAAAGGTGTAGCTTTAGTCACGTTGTTGGTAAAATAATTTGTAGGTTTTGCTGGTTTTAAGGTTTTTTCATCAACAGCTCTAATTTTAACTAGAAATCTTCCTAATGTTTGACCTTTGTTTAAAGTTTCAGAAAGCCAAAAATAGAAGAAACCTATAGTAAAGAGATAAATGTTAGTATAAATGTAAAATAACCCAAAATTAACATAAATAGACAGAGGTATTACAACTACTAATACAATCATAATATCAATAAACCATGCGAAAGATCTTTGGAGGAAGTCAGCATACATATCAGTTGAAATCTCTTGAGAAGAATTTTGTTTGGTTTTTTCGATTCTGCTTGCTAAATCCACCCCACATTCTCCACAGGTGGTAGAAATATCGTCTAATTTACATCCACATTTCGGACAAAAATTTAATGGCATTTGATAATTGAAATTATCAATTGGATTTATATTTTATATGCTTAATACATGCGTTATTACAAATATAGTTGGAAATGGTGTTTTATAATTTCGTTAGTATCAATAAAATCAGATACGTCAATGATCCTATTTAGATCTTGAATATCATTCAGTTCTTTTTTATAACTATTCTTGAATTCTTCAGAAAAAGGCTCCATTAAATTTTCAATAATTTTATTTTTTTTGTTTGTTATTACAACTATGGCATAACCTGACTCTATCTCATATTTTACCACTACATCAGAATTTTTGGTTTTAATGACATCAATTTTATCTTTTACGTCAATAAATTCTCCCAAAATATGATTTAATCCAATTAAAATATTACCCCAAATAGTAGAGTCTATTCTTTGGTGGTCTTCACCGAAATTATAAGAATACAAAAGAATTCCTGACTTATGGTATATATTAATTGAATAGATTTCATTTGGTAAGATAAAAAATATCTCTGGATTTTTGATAAGCATTATTGTCACAGCACTATTTGTTATCCATGACAATATTATATGCAATTCTCTCAATATGGGCCTCTGCATTAAGATATAGAATATATACATGATAAGAGGAAAAGCAAATATAATTGTATTCAAAAATAAAGGTAAACTATCATCTAGGCTTTTAGTATGCCTTAATATAGCCAAAGAAATATACGCTAAATAAAAAATTAATAAAATATCCGCAATAATTATTAATGTTCCTGTAATTAAATCAAATTGAAAA
>DAOUVJ010000019.1 GCA_030667705.1 Promethearchaeota archaeon
CAAAACTACTAACGATTGAAGTGTTAATTAGGTTTTCTTCTCTTAAAACGTTAATTAAATCATTAACTATTCCGGGAGCTATAATTTCGGGATGTAGTTTTATTTTTCCTTTGGTGATTGCTATTACTTCGTGTAATGTAGAGTCTTCTGAAGATCAAATTCAATATAATCTGCATTTAACTCAATTGCTCTTTCAAAAGCTTTTAAAGTGTTTTCAGGTGCTTCTGAACTAGCTCCTCTATGACCTACTACTAAAAAATCTTTTTTTATTCCACTAAAAATAAAAACCCCTAATATTAATTTGTAATTAAGTTTGGATTAATTAATTAGACACAACATTCAAAACTTCTTTAAGACGAACAATATCATCGGTTATAATTCCATCAGTACCTATATTTATTAATTTCCTCATGGCAATCCCAGAATTAACAGTCCAAGGAAAAACTTTTACATTTTTTTCATGGGCATATTCAATAAATCGCCTATCAGCTAGTTTATATAGCGGATTAATTGCATAGTAATTATTCTCAGAGGTATAATCAATTAATTTCTTTTTATAATTCCAATCTGAAAATTTCCCTGCTTCATTAGGAACAAGGGTTGCTAATTTTAATTGGGGTTCTATTTTTTGTATCTTAATCAGCTCTTCATGTAAAAATGAACTGATCATTGTAGAATCAAGAATATCAGCATCTTGGAAAATTTGAACAATTTTTTTAGCAATTCCCTCCACCTTAATCTCGCAATTGAGAGATATTTTATCCTTTGCTAAATCAATTAATTCCAATAGTGTTGGAATTTGTTCACCATCTCCAAAATTTAGTTTTTTTAATTCTTTAAGTGTCATTTGTTTTACAATACCTTCAGTTCCTGCAGTTCTAAGTGTATTTTCATCATGGATGATAACAATTTCACCATCTAATGTTTCTTGAACATCAAATTCAACAGAGTCTGCTTTCAAGCGAATAGCTTCTTTAAATGCTTTTAATGTATTCTCTGGGGCTATTTTAGTAGCACCTTTGTGTCCCATGATGATAATCTTGTTATTTACATTC
Organism: Promethearchaeota archaeon; assembly: GCA_030667705.1. Taxonomy (GTDB): domain Archaea; phylum Asgardarchaeota; class Lokiarchaeia; order Sigyniarchaeales; family SOKP01; genus SOKP01. The sequence goes on from DAOUVJ010000019.1 coordinate 1,056, forward strand.
ATATTAATATTCACTCATAAAGGAATTATTTATTATTTTAAAATTTAGCATTTATTTTTCTTAATTATTGAGAACCCATGGGATAAGTTTAAATATTAGAGAAACTAAAATCAATATCAAACTATGGGCATACAACAAAGTCCAAATTTTGTTCAATATAATGATCAAAAATCTAATGTAGAAAATCAAGCTTTAGATTTAGCCAATAAAGGCATAAAGGATATTGAAAAAATACAAGGACTCGAAAAATTATCTAATTTGCACGTTTTGGATTTATCAAACAACCAGATATCTCAAATTAATGGGTTAGATAATCTTAAAAAATTAGAGATCTTACGTTTAAATAATAATCAAATTACTGAAATTAAAGGTCTCGATAACTTAGAAAACTTAAGGGTATTATGGCTAAAAAAAAACCTAATTTCTGAAATCAAAGGCTTAAATTCTCTTCATAACCTAGAAGAACTTTGGTTAAAAAAAAATAAGATTACTGAAATCAAGAATTTAGATAAACTTAAAAAATTAAACTATTTTTGTTTATGTGATAATCTGATTTCTGAGATTAAGGGACTTGATTCCCTTATTAATTTAAGGAGTTTAAATCTAATAAAAAACAAAATTTCTACCATAACTAATCTCCAACACTTAGGTAATTTAGAATATTTAGATTTGAGTTATAATAGAATAAGAGATATTGAAGGGATAGCAAATCTTTCAAATTTATATTTCTTTGGCTGTACGCACAATGAAATAATTCAAATAAAGGATTTAGAAAATTTAAAAGAAATAAGTATAATTTGTTTAGAAGGGAATCCAATAGATTTACAAAAGTTAAGAAAAAATTATGATAAATCCTTAACTCAAAAAGATAACATCCTAGCTTAACAAAAATCTTAATATTATTTTGTAACTCACAGTTTTTAATCTAATTTTTAGTTTCAACTTATTGAATTTAATCATTTTTCGATTAATGTATTAGTATTTTCAGAAGAAGATTTTTATACTTGATTAGGCATCACATAACCAATGGATAGATTTGTGGATAGATTTATAAATACTATATACTTTTATTATTTCTGACGTTATATATAGACTTAAAGCGTAAACTTTAAAAAACACGAATAAAAAGGTGAATACCAGAAATGAAGTTTTGTCCCAACTGTGATAATATTCTGATACCCAAGAACAAGAAACTTTTCTGTAAAGCTTGTAATGAAGAGTTCGAATTAGATCAGGAAAAGGAAGAGTACAAAATAGTCAAAAAGATCAAACATGATGAAAAAGAAGCGGCTCCAGTAGTTGTAAGGGAAAATATGAAAGGCAGTCGTATTTCTGCTCAAGATAGGAAAGCTTTTGAGGAATTTTTTGGAGCCTCCGAAGCTGATTCTTATTAGCTAATTGGCTGATGTACTCGTATTTGTCAGTTCAATTCTTCTTCTGAATTATGATAATCTATTATGAAAACATTTCATAATTTATATTTGGATAATTTTGTCAAAAATAATTCAAAAGTTTTTATTCTTTAATATGTGATCTGTAATAGATAAACAAGTTTTCGTAAGGAATCAATTATATTAAATCCGATTAATATGACAGAAGAGAAGAAAAAAAGACCAAGAGGCTTCGCTAATATGATATACAAGACCGTACTGCCTTTGAATGACAATGATAGATTCAAGGAAAAGTACAAAGATATCAAAAGTAAAATATTAATGAATGCTGTTGATGGCAAGTACGCAGCGTTAGTAATCATAGATAATGGAACTATTGATGTAGAAGGAATCGTGAATAAAGAAAAAAACGATCTAAAGCAAGAGGTTTTGGGTTGGGAAGCGAAACTTGAAACCACAACTGAGTTATTTCTAAAATTAGCAGCCGGGGAATTAGGTACTGGAGCCTCACTGGTAAAAATAATGACTCGTAAATTAAAGATAAAGGGATTGAATCAAATACTCGAGCTATTTGCTCTCCTAGAGCCTGAAAATGCTTAAATAAATCTTTATAATTTCACTTTAAAAACACTAACCAAAGAAAGCAATTTTTCTTTAAGATCTTCATTTTTTTCATTTTTTATTGATTGAAGAATGACATTCTTATCTTGATCAGATATCTCGTGAAATCTATCCAAGAATAGACTTAAATATACTATTTTTTTTGATGGATTGTTTTGGACATTAGAGATTAAATGGTCTATAATAGTTTCGTTTGAGTGTGATTCCGTAGATTTACTTCCATTAAGTATTTCTTGAGTAATATCTAACTCCTTAAAGAGTGAATTGTTTCTTATTATCTCTATTATAAGTTCCTTAATTAGTTCATCTCTTGAAGAAATATTTAAATTTGATAAGAAAGTTTCAATCTCTGATTGTTTGTTTTCAATTCCTTTAATGAGTGATAATGCTTCCTTAGCTTGCTCTTTATCCATATATTAATTAAGTCTAGTTTATGTTTATAAATTTTTCTTAATTAATAGATAGATATAGATCATGGAAAAGCAAATTGTAGAAAAATTGAATAAATTTCAAGAGTATATTCACTATCAATTTAACGATCAAAGGCTTTTAAAACAAGCACTAACAACACCAAAACTTGGTAAGGAAACAAATTCAGACCATTATGAAATTCTTGAGACAATTGGAGACGTTGTTCTCAAATTAATTTTTAGTTTAAAGATGTATTATAAAGGAATAAATGATCCTGCTACTTTAACAAGAAATAAGTTGTGCTTAGAGAGCAATCAAAATTTTATAAAAGTAGCTTCAAATATGGGTCTAGATGAATTTATTTTTAGAGCTAACAAACAAGAAGTAGTTGGAACATCCATAATGGCTGATGTTTTTGAAAGCATATGTGGGGCCATATATTTAGACTCTAACACAAATCTGGATATTGTAGATGAAAAAATTATTGATAGATTTATGAAGAATTGGGATGAGTTAGTTGATCATTCCTTTCAATTCGCAAAAAACGATTTTATCGAGTTTATCCAAGAGAAGCTAAGATTTACTCCCACTCTTGAGTTTTTGTATGAAAAACTTGAACAAGGACTTCATATTAGATGGAAAGTAAAAGAAATAAGAATTTTAGACACGGGAGGAAAAGAATCTTACTCAATTCCACATTCTATTATTTCAGATTTCCATGAAACACGGAAAGAAGCTGAAAAGGACTTCTGTCTAAAAGCATTAAAATATATTCAACAACAAGAACTTGATTCTAAATAAAACACAAGTTCTAACAAATTAGAATCTTAAGATTTAAAATATTGCTTATCCTAATACAAATATATTAAGTTATACAACACTTTAATTTCTTAAAAAAATTCAAAAAAAATTGATGGTAATTAATGTCAGATACCCATATTATTAAAACACCCGAAATGGAACAATACGAAGAAGAAACGGGTAATCTTGCTATTTGGAAAGGGAAATTTAGCAAAAATTTTAAAAATTGGCAAGAAAAAAAAAAAAAAGAAGAAATTAAGAAGAAGAAATCTGAGATATTATCACTTTCACGAGAGGAAAAAGATCGTGTGAAGTTAGAAGATAGACATCAAAAAGACGTTGAAAAGGATTATGAACATTTAATTGTAGTAGAGAATCTGCACAAAACATACTTGTTAGGAACAACAGCGGTTGCCGCACTGCGTGGTATTGATTTAACCATTGATAAAGGAGATTTCATCGATATTATGGGTCCCAGTGGTAGTGGTAAAACAACACTTCTGAATTTAATCGGGGGCCTTGATACTCCCACACGGGGTAAGATTTTTCTTGAAGGAAAAAATATCTCAATGCTAAAAGATAATGATTTAGCAGATATTAGACGAGAAAATATAGGATTCGTTTTTCAATTTTATAATCTTTTACCACAAATGACTGCTTTGGAGAATGTTTTAGTTCCTTTACATTTCTCGGGAAAATTAAGTAGAAGAGGCAAGAGAAAACGCGGTTTAGATTTGTTAAGGTTAGTGGAATTAGAGGATAGATCACATCACACCCCTTCAGAGTTGAGCGGGGGAGAACAACAAAGAGTGGCTATAGCACGAGCATTTGCAAATGATCCCGCATTATGTGTATTGGATGAGCCAACAGGAGATCTTGACAGCAAGACCGGAGTCATGATATTAAATCTATTAAGAGATTTAAATCGTAGAGGAGCAACGTTTATAGCAGTAAGTCATGATGCGGCTGTTTCTGAATTTGCTAATCGCGTATTTCACATGAGAGATGGAAAGTTAACCAAGGAAGGTAAAATTGGAGGGTTAAAAGAAACTCAACAAATGGAATTTAATAGGAAATTAGAAGCAGAAATGAATAAAGAAAAATGTAAAAGCAAGATATTTAGATATCTTTTTTCAAACCAAGGAAAAACTTCAATAAATGTAAGCGATATTAAAAACAGTATCCCGAATGCTATTCTCTTAAATTTACCCGAACATTTTAACGATATTTTACAAGAATTAATTAAAGAAAATAACCTAAATGGTAACTTCGATGGAAATGTACTAAATCTTTATTAATAGGATAACTTTCTATGCTGAATTTTAAATTAATTTTCAAGTATGCTTTTAAGGACCTTGGACGCCAAAAAATAAGAACTGCAATTGGGATTATGGGGGTTCTTTTCTCAATTGGGCTCTTAGCAATAGTTCTATTTTTATCGGATAGTATTTCAGTCACATTCGCTCAATATTTATCTATAGATGCAGGCAATCAAGACATGTTAATTTCAGTTCGACATTACAATGGAGAACCAATTAACCGTTCGAATTACTTTGAATTTAATCCATTGGTTAATAATATTGATGAAAATTTTCCTCAAATTGATGGATTTATTCCTAGAATGGAATTATATGGCGATGTTTACGTTTCCCAAGGATTTGAAACTCAAGAATTAACAAGTGAAAGGGTAAATGCGTTGATTTCAGGAATTGATATTAGTTTAGAAAATTCATTAGGTTTTGGTGCATTTGTTGAACCAGGAAGTAATAATCTTCTAGAAATAAATGAGTTATCAGTTAATGAATGTGCCGTTTTATACAAGTTTAGTGAAGACATTAAATATGTAGAAAATGACACAATTGAAATAGCGATGAGATTACAACATGGAAATGTGACTTATTATAAAACACATAATTTCACAATTGCTAAAATTTTCGACTTCCAGCAGAAGTGGCCTATTCGATATGCAAATAGTCCATTGATAGTTGTGGATATTGATACTCTTTATGAATTATTTGGTCAAGCAACTTTTGGGGGGAAATGTAATAATTTAATCCTAACAATTAGAAATTCGGGAGATTTTTATGATGTTAGAGATCTAGAGGGAACTAAAAACAGGGTAAAGGATCTCGCTGGGGAAATTCAGATGGAATTAGGAATTAATGAATATTTCATAGATTTACCAAAATTAGAAGTACTAGGATTTTCAGAATGGTTAAGTGTTGGTATAACGATTATATTCGTTTTTGTATCCATGATCGCGATGCTTATATCTGGAGTGCTCATTAATGGAATTTTGAAAACTTCTGTAGAGGAAAGAATACGAGAATTTGGAATTTTCCGAACGCTTGGTGCTACAAAAAACCATAACTTAATGATAGTTTTAGTTCAAGGATTCCTTTTGTGTAATTTTGGAACAATATTTGGGATTATAAGTGCCCAATTAATTACGGAATTTATTATATTACCCTTTGCAGAAGTAGCCGTTGCAGGATCTATTCCAGGTCTAGCTGGTAATATGACTTACTCAATTACATTGACATCAATTATGATTTCATATATAATAGGTATAGGTGTGGGGTTAATCGTAAGTATATCTCCAGCGATTAAAGTAATGAAACTTCAATTAATTGAATCAATTCATCCTTACAGACATGAAGACACTCTATATCATCTTAAAAAAAGAGCATCAGTTAATTATAAACTTATCCTTGTTGGATTGATATTGGCAGCAAATGGTTTATTCATATTAATATTATTACCTCGTATCATGATTGCAGGAGATCTCGCGTTATTGATGGGAGTTCTCATTGCTTTACTTTTATTATTTTTAATTGGAACTACTCTTGCAGGATTAGGATTAATGCCTGTTATACTACATTTTTTTATTCAAGTCTTTAGATTAATCTCGAGGAAGTTATCTCCGATTTATAAAATATTCGTATTTCGTTATGCTCGAAGGAATTCAAGTACAATATTAATGTTTGCATTTACATTTTCTTTCGTTATTTTCGTTTCTGGAGCATTTACATTCTTATCTGATCAAGGAGAAATAGAAACAACCTTGGATTTAGGATCTGATTTAGTTATTGAAACAATTGGATGGAATGATCCTGAAGATATAGAATCTGGAGGTGGTTTCGGCCTCTCTGGAGAACCTATTACGTTACTTGCTGATGATTTTTCTGTTAATCCAAATAGGATTCTAACAAGTGAATTTGAAGAGGATTTATTACAAATTGAGGGGATAGAGAAGGTATCAACTGTAATTGCTAGTCCTTTTCATTTAACTCAAATATACTCTGATGAGGGAAACGAATTTTATGCAGAAATTGGGGATTATGCAGGATTTTCCACTATAGATATTTCATTAATTGCTATTGATGAAGAGTATCCATCAACTATAGATACGAGTTATATTCAATTTACGGGTGGAAATATTGTTGATTCATTTAATAATCTGTTTAATCTTGAAACCCCTTACACATGCATAATCTCAGAAGCTATATCTGTTAATTTAAATCTTCCCTTAGGAAATTTAATCAGAATCGTAGTTTATAGAGGGGATGAATCCGAAATTTATACTTTTAGGATCGTTGGAATAGCAGCAGCAATGCCTGGTTTTTCTTCTGAATTTAGCAGATCTAGTGGTTCAGCTTTAGGAGGAGGTGTAATGATTACTCATCAAACATACATGACTTTAATGGATATTCCCCCCATTCCGTACCTAGATAAAGTCTTTATAAAACTAACTGAGATTGGATTAAATAACCCCCAAACAATTGAAACCATAATTTGGGACAGTTATAGAGGTACTTTTGATTTTAACCTGAAAAATCTCGAAAATTCAATAGATCAAGAACAGTCATATTTTTCGATATTAAATATCTTTTTTACCATAACACTTGATGCTACTATTGTCATTTGTTTATTTGGTTTAATATCTTCATCTTATTCCTCCATTATTGAGAGAAAAAAAGATATTGGTATTATTAGAACTCTAGGTTTAAAAGGTAGGCAGATAAATCGCCTTTTTACTATAGAAGCTCTTATAATTATGTTCAGTAGTGGATCAATAGGTGTACTTATTGGATATTCAACAGGATTATTACTGGCTTCATCTCTAAATGAATTAAGCGATTTGCCTACACCTGCAAATTTTCCACTTTCAGAGGCTATAGCTTTATTTTTGATTTCAACAATATTCATATTAATAGCTATGGTATTATTGTTGAGAAAAATACGCAAGAAAAAAATTATAGAAATCTACAGAGAAACAATGTGAGAGGAATGAAATTCTAATGAAATCAGGGAAATGGGGTCTATTATTTATCATTTATATTTGTTTAAACATCCCTCTTTATGTTAATTTTGATAATCCAATCATAAATAAATCACAGAGTGAAGTAAAAGGAGATATAGAAGAGTTGAAATTATCAGATATCGCAGGAACAGACTTATATTCTGAAAATATCGATGTCTATGTAGCAGGAAATAAATCAATTATTAAACAATCTCTTTTTACTAATGATACGAGTATTTTATCTCAGTTTGATACAAGAGATCCTGCTTTCTATAAGTGTAATGTGCTCATTAGTGTATCTAATGGCATTACACCTGCTATATTTCCTAGGTTACTAACTGAAGATGGATTTAGTGAACAATATGAAATGAGTTTTAATGGATTTTCAGGCTTTTTGTATTATGATGAAGAATTAAGCGAAAGTGAGGCTGATATTAGAGCTGAAAGAGCTCTTGAAATCATTAGAAGAAAATTTCAAATTGATCTCATCCTTGTAAATGTAACCGAACCAAATTACTATCCTTTTATCGGACACGTTCCCGATTGGAATGTTTATATCAATGAAATCATGTTAAATCTCCCAAAGGATGGATATTGGAATGCTCTAGATATTGATCGGATAACATCAAAAGAGTATAATCAGAATTATCACCTTTCATCAACTTATTTCTTAGTAAATTCTCTTGATATTCTAGATAAAGATATTTACAATTTAACAAGCCAAGTTAATTTTAATTTAGGTTCATTGGATCTAAGTTACTTGGATAACCTTGAATTAGAGAATACATTTGATATGTTCTCAGGTTTGAACGATACCCAAGATACAAATCAAACTGGCCTTGAAGATTTTTCTAACCTTTTTGGTGGTCTTTCATTATCAAATGAATCTCATTATACAAGCTTAATGATCCAATATGAAGGAGTTGAAAGTGCAGTACAAAAAATTGGAGATAATGAATATTCTTTTAATCTTTGGGACGCCATGGGTTATGAAGGAATTGAGTTAAAACCTAGTGATAAAATATTTATCGCTTTAGTTGGAGCTTTTATGAGTAATATCGATGTGTCAATCTTATGCTCTGATATTATCGATAGTACACCAGATTATTTTGAATTGTATGAATTTTTATTAGAGCAGATTGGTTTATTATTGTATTATGCGGATGTTGATATTGATCTTCAAACATTTCAAGATTATTCGTTTGATTTATTTTGGGTTGATTTTGGTGGAATAAAAAGAAGTTATGTTTCACCAGTTAATTTAAACAATTCCTTGGATTATATCAATTTTCTTCCTCAGCTAGGTTTCCAAGGTATGGCTGGTATCATGACAGGATTATTCAATCCTATTTCTAATTTTATTATAGAATATAACATTTCAAATTCTGAACCAAATTTAAGGATAACAAAGGATTTAGTTGACGGAAATGCTTCATATGGGGCATATAATAATTATGATTTTAATATAACTGTTGAGAATGTAGGTAATAAAACTGCTTGGGGCATCCCAACCTTATTTCCACTTGAACTTGAAGAGATGTTTACATTAATTGGTGGTCCATTAGGTGGTGAACTCATGGATGTTATATGGGACGTTGTAAGAGTAGAATATCCCGGTCAATATGATTCATTAGAAGACTTTTATAATTTTGATGAGAACCCGAGAATTTTCTATCTTGATAGTTTAGGATCAGGATTAGTCGACACATATTTTCCAGATTTTAACAATCTTACAAACTATTATCCTTATAACGAAAATATGGATAATGTAATTGATATCATAAGCATTGGATATCCTCAATTAATGAGCGCTCTATCGATTTTAGGGGTCACTTCTGAAGATCTAAAAGACACATTTACTAATGAATATAGTATTTGGAATGAAGATAATTGGATTTTAGAGCCAGGGGAAAGGATTTCTTACATATATTCTAACTTTTCAATCGAAGACTTTGATACTTTTACTCCTTTTTATAATTATAGTTTTATTATTGATGATTCATTTCCACAACTTCCCGCAGTTATCTCAGGTTCTTCATCAGATGGTACAGATCCCAGTATGGCTGTAAGTCTTGATAATGAAACTTGGAATATTACTTCGCAAGAGAAATTTGTCGATCATCATGAAATTGAAGTCCAATTTTTATTCCAAAATACTACTTACATTAATTACCATAATAAATCGTTAGAACGAGTTTCAATTCTTATCAATTTAACAGATCAACTAAATTCCTTGACATTAGAAATCTTCAATTTCTCAAGCGGGCAATTTGAAGATATATCTCCTTATTTTGAGTCCCAAGAAAACGGTACTACCCGTTATTCTTTTATTAAAAATAAAGGTTCTCTGGAATGGCTTTTTGATTCTCCATCTCGAATAAATCATACAATAGTTTTTAGGTTGATTGGTTCAAATTCAAGCTCTTTCAATATTAGTTTAAATTATTTAGAAGTAGAATTGTCCTATCGTGACATAAATCATTATGATGCTTCAAGATCTAGAGTTATATACAGTACCAGTAGTGGAGAAGTCCAATATGTAAGACATTCTAATTCTATATCACTTAGTACTTACGATATGGCATCAATCATAATATTTTCTGAATTAACAAAATACAGTACTGAAATAGGTGAAATTAATACCTATACTTTAAATTTTAAAAACGTTGGTTCTCAAACTGCTTACGATCTTAATATCTCCATGCTTCTTCCAGGGATAATGAACGACTATATTAATTTCACTTTATTTGAAAATCATTTATACTTCTATTTAGATGAATTAGCATCCTTGGAACAGCGAACAATCCAAATGGAATTTTATACTCCAAATACGGGTACAATTAATTCTCTACAACTCAATTATAATAATACGGAGAAAATAGAGAATTTAGATTCGTATACAATAACAACACGCACGAACGAGGTGTTTTACACTACAAGAGTTGATTATGAGAAAACTAAACCTTTCCTTAATACAATTCAATTTCTCTATAACCCCACTATTGAAAATCCAATTATCGATGAATTTTTCAATATCTCAATAGACGTTCAAAATAATAGTCCTAGTAGATTAAATATCTCTAACCTATTAATAAATCTTCAAGATAATTATGGTGCTTTAAAAATTATTCAAAATGATTTATACAATATTACAAATATACAATATGGTGAAGTATTTTCATATAATATAACATTGAAAAAATTAGATTGGAATGGCTATTATTATCCTCCTATAAATTACCTAGATACTCATGATAGTCGTTTGTTGCAGATTTCTCAATCTAAACCTGCAATATTAGGGAATATCAATTTGACTATCATTAAAGAAATTGATAAAAATCAGGTCGAAATTGGAGAAATTCTAGAGGTAACTTTAATAGTTGTAAACACGGGTAATATTTGCATTAAAAGTTTGAGTTTAAGTGATGACACAAGTTTTACGAGAATAGAATTTGCTTTAATTGAAGGAAAATTGATTAATGAAATCGATTTAATCAATCCAGGTGAAAACAAAACATTTACATATAAAATAAAAGCTGTGAGTCAAAGTCTTGTAAAATTAAATCCTTCTAGAATACAATTATATTATCTTCATCAAGTAAAAATATCATCCAATATAGTTGATGTCAAAATCATCATTCCCGTTCAAACTCAAAATTTATTTATTATAATACCCACAGTACTAGCTCTGTTAATTGTAGCAATTTATCTATATCAATCTAGGAGATATAATGTTAAAAAATATGAAATTTCTAGGAATGAGAATATTTTATTTAGAATTAAAGGAGTAGATGCGATTCTCAGAGTAGAAAAGACACTAAAAGATTATTTACTTGAAATTTCCAAAGATGAGAGGAAAGGGATTAAAGATAAATTATCACCAATACCAGGAGGAGAACAAGATCAGTGAATGTGAAATATAAAACGAGTTTCTTTATGATCATTTTTATATTTTCAATTGCTGGAATTCAATTTCTTTCTCCACATCAAATCCATAATCAATCTTTTTCAGAACCTGAAAAGGGTAATCTTCATTTATCAAACTCTAACATGCCCGATCTTATTATATTTTTCAATCAATCGACATTTAATCCAATTGTTAAAACCAGATTTGAATATCATGGTGGTCAACTAAAGGAAAATGAAGAATGGAATAACATTTTTAAGGGGATTTCTGGATTCGCAGGAGCATTACCCTCTGAAAACATTTCTATATTCGCTTCGGAATTCAGTAGTATTAATATAGAAGTAGATGAAATAATAGATACTCAATTAAATTATGCTTCTTATCAATCAGGGGCTGTTAATTCGACTTGGGCAACGAATGGATTTAATGGTGATACTGGTTCTTCGATTGTGGTTTTAGATAGTGGGATCGATTCCAATCAACAGTTTTTACAAGGTAAAATTTCAGGTTGGGAGAACTTTGTTGATACGGCGCCCATTTCTGATGATAACGGTCACGGTACCTTTATATCCTCAATAATAGCGGGTACAGGTATAGATCCATATAATAGTTTAGATCCATCATCAATAATCATGGAAGCGAATTATTCCCATTTAGATCTTTTTGATGACTATATTCCTTCTACAAATTATACTTTCAAAATCGTGTCATTTAATGCGACACAACTAAGTTCGAATATAAATATAACTTCAAATTGGCAGTTGGAGGAATCTGGAATAGATGATGTATGGTTTGAGTTATATTTCGATTCAATATTAGTGAATTCATCACATAATTTAATACAAAGTACGAATTACGAGATTTCTCAACAAATTTCGCAATATGGAACCGGAATCTATGATGTGTACATGAAATATTACAAACAACTAAATAAAATACCTAAATTCTATTATAATGTAAATATATCTACTTTTCCAGAAACCTATATTCCCAATTTCAATCATTTCACGGGGGTAGCAAATGCTTCCAATATCCTTTCTTATAAAATTGTGAATAATTCGGGTTATGGGTACACTTCTGACTTGATCTCAGCATTAGGGAATGTATTACAAAATAAAGATACTAATAAGATAGTTTCTGCTTGTCTAAGTATTGGTACTTTAGGTAATGATGTAACAGCAGTTACTACGGCAATTAATGAAGTTGCTGATAATGGCATTGTTGTTGTTATAGCAGCGGGAAATTCAGGTGTCGAGGGATCAAATCCTCTTAACAAATTAGCACTGAGTGAGAATGCGATTGTTGTAGGGTCAATTAATGATAAGGATCAAGTAGCATCCTATAGTAGCATGGGAGAATCAATAAATGAAAATACAGTTAAACCAGATATTCTCGCTCCAGGAGGAAGTCAATTGCCAGGACATCGTAGTATCATAGGTGCTGATGCAAATTCTGATTATGCTACTGGTTCTCAAGGGACTTCTATTTCGGCTGCGATAATCTCTGCTGCGATTAATATTTTAATTGATGCGAGATGGAATGACTGGAATTCTTGGAGTTTACAAAATACTTCACAATTAGCAAAATCATTAAAAGCAATACTGTTAATGACTGCTTCAGAAACCAATCTAACTAGGGAAGATAACCCTTCAACTGAAATTGATGAAAGTGATTATTCACCAAGTTCTTTTATGGGAATTGCCTCAACGATTAAAGATATACATGAAGGATATGGGCGTGTTAATATTCAAGCAGCTATAGAAGCTTTAATAAATTATATTTCAGTTAATAGTTCTGTTCAGAGTTCAGTAATAAGTTCAGAAGTAAATCCTTTAGGTCAACATGTTTTTGCTCGTAGAATAAATCTCAACAGAGATCAACAATATAACTTTGAGTTAAATAATGTGGACAAAAATTCAAATTTAGATTTATTCCTATTTGCTAATTCTTCGAAAATGAATGGAGAACCAATATTACTAGCGACAAATAGAAAGGTTTATGGTGATTTTGACTCATTCTATTTTACACCTAAATATAATCAAACGGAATGTGTGGTAGTTGTAAAAGCCATCAATGGTTCGAGCACTTTTACTTTAAATATTTCAACAGTTGATAATAAATTTGCTCCAGAATTGCAAGTTCCTTTGGTAAATTACGTAGGGGGACAAAAGAATACAACAATTCTTTCAAGCCAAGAATATTTGGGATATAATCCAAATAAGAATTATTCAATAGATAGTTATCGTTTTTATATTGACTACATTGATATGGATGTTTCAAATGCACCTCCACAAGAAGTATACGTATCAATATTGGAAACATTAACAAATTATTCAATGTCTCAACTGTATGAATTTGATAATAATTTCACGGATGGAGCACTTTTTAGTACGGATTATATAGAATTTCCTACATCGGGTGTTTATCACTACTTTTTCGTAGCTAGTGATGGTTTGCATAAAGTAAAATTTCCAGGAATAGGCTTTTTAAATATTACATTGGAATTTCCTGATGATAGCGAGCAACTACCTTACTCTCATTATTTTAATAATGGATGGAATAATTGGACATCTATTGGAACGGGATGGAATCTTTTAAATCAATCAAATCAAATTGACAACCGTTCCCTATTACATGATACTCAATGGAAAAGTGTTTATTTTGGAAGAGACCATCATTTCCCAACGAACTATACCTATCAACCATATATATTATCAAATCCATATCCTAATGGAACGCTAATCAGCCCATTATTTAATTTGACAAGATTGAACGAAAATCAAACCCAACCTTTTGCGAATTTTGGAATGAGAACAAGTTTAAATGTTGGAGATTATATTTATGTACAAGTCAATCTTAATTGGACCGGCTGGACAACTTTAATAACATATAACAATGAAGAAAGTGATTGGTTCATTGAAAGTATAAATTTAACACAATACATAGGAAATTTTGTACAATTTCAATTTATAACTGATGTTGATGATCAATATGATCCTATTAATTATAAAGGTTCAATTTTAGATTACTTTTCATTGGTAAATTATACAAATGTTTATGCTCCTCTCATTGATTTTAATATAAGTAGAGATATCTCAACTAACGAGGGTTCTATTTATGAACAATTCATACTTAATTGCAGATATTTCGATTTAGATAATAATTATCCTGAATATGTCTATTTAGAAATTGGCAGTGAAAACCATTCAATGATCAATATTTTTGGTGATTGGAATGTGAGCATTCAGTATAATGAAGGAGATGGAATTATATTTCAAAAATATTTAATTTTAGGAGATCATAATAATCAATCATTTAGATTTCACGTTTCTGATGGTAGATTTACTTATCACTCACCTTGGTACAATCAAAATAATGAGATATTCAATTTCGAGTTTCCTATGGCTTTAAATTATAATATCATTAATAGTGATAAATTAATTGGTTATGAATTTTCTACTGAAAATTTAAAGGATTTCTATATAGTTGGATATCCAAATCCTAAAGAATCCACGGCTTGGTTAAAAGGAGATAATACTTGGCACCCAATAGAAAGATTGGGCAAAAATTATTTATATGGCGGTTTAGGCATGAGTTATGGTGGATTTGAACAAGGTTATGATTCGGATTGGGAAATTAAATTAATAACGAAACCTATTCAACTAAGAGATGAATATACCACATTTCTCCGATATTCACATGAGATTTCACTCCAAAACGAATTTTATGTGGAAGAAGATATATTGGATAAATGTAGTGTTTTAATCTCTACAAATCTTGGAGAAGACTGGGAAGTATTAAAAGAATATTTCTACGATGATGATGAACTTTCGGGTAATGAATCATTAGACCTATCCCAATATTCAGAGGAGATCGTAATGTTAATGTTTGTTTTGGAGTCGAATGATAATACTGTTGGATTGGGCTACGGTTGGTTATTATCTAATATTTACATTGGATATGATCAAACAACCGACTTTATATCACCGGAAGTTATTATTTTATCACCTATAAA
Organism: Promethearchaeota archaeon; assembly: GCA_030667705.1. Classification (GTDB taxonomy): domain Archaea; phylum Asgardarchaeota; class Lokiarchaeia; order Sigyniarchaeales; family SOKP01; genus SOKP01. Next base: position 16,505 of record DAOUVJ010000019.1, read on the forward strand.
TGACCAAATAATAAGTTCTACATTTACCATAGAAGTAAATATAACTGATAATGTTGAGTTAGATTTAGAAAAAATATATCTATATATTGATGGTCAGGTTATTGATAGAAACACTCTATCACTCAATATTGATACAAACTTATTACTGTATGAGTGGGATACAACGCTTTATAATGATGGTATACACCACATAAAAATCATTGCTTATGATAAAGCGGGAAACTGGATTGAAGAATCGAAAACTATAATTATTCAAAATGGAATATTTAATTTCCGAACATTTGGACCATGGTTAATTATCTTTGGAATAACATTCATTATTGGTTTTGTAGTATTTATCAAAGGAAAATCATGGAATAAACGCCTTAGAAGTAATAGTGCCGAAAAAGTACGCCTAAAATCCATTGATAAGGATCAAATAATAAAAAGGATCGAAGTGATGGAATCGGATGAATTATCCATGCCATTGACCGTTCATTGCAGATATTGCAATTCATGGTATTCTACAGATAGTTACAACTATATATGTCCGAACTGTGAGCACGATCAAATATATGCAGCATATAACTGTTTGAATTGTGGAAAATGGTGTTATAAAGATGAACCTGGAGAAAATTATTACTGTAAGAATAAGAATTGTGAAGGAGTAAGATTAATTAGAAGAGAAAAGCAAGAAATTAAGGAAATTTTAGCAAATGAGGGAAAAGTATTAAAAAAGTACAGAAAAAATGATGAAAAATTTAGTGTTTTAGATTAGAATAAATAAACAAGAATAGGAAAAAAATTGAATGTAAGAGATTTATGGTATAAAATTCAGCTGAAGATTAATTTACAATTTATTAAGAACTCTTGGATTGATCTTAAACGTAGTAAAGCAAAAGCATTTTTTGGTATTGGTGGAATCGCAATTTCAATCATATTATTAACCGCAATTGGAATGGTTAACGATACCATGAGTTATAATTATATTGACTCTGTAACTAACACAACTGGAAGTGCTGATATAATGATAACTAAAATCCCCCAAACAGATCTCACCTATGATCCTTTTTTTGACGAATCTCTTATTCAAAATGAACTTTTTGACATCTCTGGAGTTCACGAATTTTTTCCAAGAATTATGTCAATAGTTAAAACATCATCAGATAATACAGATTCAGATGGTTCCCTTCAAATGTATGGTTTAAATTTCATTCAAGAAGCATCAAATGGAAATATGGGTGATTTAAAAATCGTAGATGGTGATGGAATTGAAACAGGTGAGATTTATAATGAAGAACCTGATGATGGAGAATGTGTTATCCTGTGGAACGTAGCAGAATTACTAAATGTTTCAATAGGAGATATAATTCACGTAGAATATCAACAATACAATCTAGATTTAGAAGTTATAGCTGTTTGCGAACAAGACCTTAAATTTTTACAATTTGAAACAAGTTTAATTTTGGTTAATTTAGACCAAGCACAAGAATTCCTAGAACGAACAGATAAAATCAATTTTTTAGTAGGGACAATTGAAAATCCACAATTTATATATGATGTAAGTAATTTGGAGGAAACTACTGCTCGTCTACGGGAAATAGGCACACGAATTCAACAAAGGTTAGACATTAGTACATATTCAGTTACAATGCCAAAATTAGAGGAATTATCTAGTGGGGAATTTATGTTAATGATGATGACAATCATCTTTTGGTTTATTACAATTCTTTCTATCTTGATAACGGGAATTTTAATCAATTCAATTTTATCTACTTCCGTTGAGGAAAGAATGAGAGAATTTGGTATAATGCGGGTTGTTGGGGGAAGAAAAGGCGTACCGATAAAAATGGTCCTGTTTGAGGGGTTCCTTTTAGGTGTCATTGGATCTGTAATAGGGGTTATAATAGGAATCATTTTCACACCATCCATTGTCAGTGTACTTTTCAGCATGACTAATTTCCCTTTTTCAATGGAAGAATTTGTGATAAATCCAGAAACAATTATCTTAGAACTATCCATTGGATCAATTACATCACTTTCAATTTCATTAATACCTGCTTTAAAAACCTCTAGTCAAGATTTGATTAAATCTATCACTCCTTTTCATACAAAAGAAGAGGGTTGGGAGGTAAAAAAAGAAGGTAGCATAAATGTAAAGAGTTTTTTAATAGGAATATCAATTTCTACTTTAGGAATGATTGTATTCGTCTTATTACCTAGAATAATGGTAACTGGGGGAATGATGATGGTAGCTGGTTTATTTATAGGAATGTTAGCAGCAATTTTGCTTGGACTTGTATTTGCCTCAGTAGGGATAATACCAATTATTCAAAGGGTTTTCTTAAGCTTTATTTCTCCATTTATAAGAAAGTATAGAAATATTATCAAGATTTCGTTAAAGAGATATACAAGAAGAAATACAAGCACCATTGTGATGTTTTCAATATCATTTAGTTTTATTTTTTTTATAACTAGTGTAACCGAAATGCAATCAGAATCAATGTCTACAAGTTTGCAAATCCAATACGGTTCAGATTTGGTGTTAGCAAACCAAGGTTATGATTCAGATAGCGCTTTAACTCTTGAGATGGTTGAAGAATTAAAAGCCTTCCCAGGTATTAAATCAATTGCAATCTCTCTATTTAATACTTATGATCTAACTTCTATAATTTCAACAATTTTTTCATCGTCAGAAGGAGGTATAGGATTTGGAGATGATTCTACTGAAGATGCATTCGTGAATCTATTTGAATTCTATGCTAGACAAGCAGAGTCTAAATTTCAAGTAACTGCTGCTGATATCTCCAATTTTGATGAAATTGAAGCAGGATTTATTGGAATTGATGAGGGATTTACTAAAGTTGTTGAGAAAGATCTCATAATTTGGAGTAGTCCTAATAGTGGTTTTAATTATTCATTCAGTCAACTTTTCCAACATAATAATACTTGTATCATAGCAAAATCAATGGCATCAGTTTTAGGAATTGAAGATGTAGGTGAATATGTTCGGCTTAATTTCTATAATCCTAAAATAGAAAATGATCCAGGGAATGTTTCACTTTTTAGAGTTGTCGGAATCTGTGGAGGAATGCCTGGTTATTGGAATTTTAGAAGCTCTGAAGGTTCTGCATATGGTGGGGGAATTCTAGTATCGCTAAATAATTATATGAATATGATGAAGGTCGATAACCCTGGAGAATCAGATATGATCGTTGATAAAATATTTATTAATTTGATTGAAAACTCTGAAGAAAATATAGAATCAACGATGGATGATATAAGTACAGCCTATAAAGATAAAAGTTTTTCAATCGATGATGCGATTTCTAAGGTAAACTTCATGGTCGAGATGATGGAACGCCAAAGTTCATTGATGGAAATAATTTTAATGTTTGCTGTAATGATATCAATCTTTGGATTAATTAGCAACATGTTTGCGATCATGCTTGAGCGAAAATTTGAAATTGGGATTTTAAGAAGCATGGGCATGAAGACAAGAAATGTCCGTAACATGTTCCTAATCGAAAGTCTTATATTACTGTTATCAGCGGGAACAATGGGAACAATTATCGGCACATATTGTGGTTATTTACTTGAAACTAATATGGCTTTGATGACAGAATTGCCAGCTCGATTTGTGCTTCCTATCGATTCGATACTAAGAGTATTTTTAATATCTATAGCTATAGGTTTTGTGGGAATGTATTTCATACTGATGCGTTTGAGTAGGCAGTCAATTATGGATATTTTTAGGCAAACATTTTGATATGGTTTTCAATTTTCTTTTAGAAAATCCATTAATTTCATCCAAGCTTTACCACGGTGAGAAATTGAATTTTTCTGCGAAGTAGTTAATTCTGCGAATGTTTTTGTTGGAATATCATCTGGAATGAAGATAGGATCGAATCCAAACCCTTGATTCCCTTTCTGTAAACTTGATATTTTACCCTCTACTGTACCTTCAAAGAATAATAATTTATTCAACGGCTTAAAATATAATGCTATAACTGTAGAAAAATGAGCTTTGCTATCCTCATAATTATCTATAAGATTCAGTATTCCCTTATTCCCAATTGTTTTCATAACATAAGAGGAATAAACACCAGGAAACCCATTCAATGGATTATCAACAAAAAAACCAGCATCTTCGATAAAGGAAGATCCGATTAATTTATCTTTTACGCTATTTAACTTAAATTCTGCTACAGATTTAATTGTGTCAGCTTGAATTTCAATCGTTTTTAAATCCTTTTGAATTAGGTTATATTTTATTGTTTCTTGTTCGAATAATTGTTGAATTTCATTAAATTTATTAGAATTCCCTGTGATAAAAAATAAATCCTCTTTTTTTGTATTCATATTGATAATAATCCTCTAAGATTTATTTAGCTATTATATAAACAATGTTTTTTGTTGACACTTTATTACCTTATATGGAAAAAAAAATGCGCTATATGGTTGGAAAATAAACGAAATTCCAAAATTTTATTTTTGAGAGATCATTTAGAATTATAATTAGAATCTTAAAATTATTAATTGTGCTGTGATAAAATGGCTCGGATGCATTCAAGAAAGAAGGGTAAGTCCGGTAGTACTCGACCCGCAAGATTAGAGAAGCCAGTGTGGGTTGAACCATCTGCCGAAGAAGTAGAGGCTGAAGTTGTCAAGCTAGCAAAAAGAGGATTCTCCAAAGCATTGATTGGAGTTATATTGAGAGATTCCCATGGTGTACCACTAGTAAAAGTAGTAACTGGGAAATCAATTAGTCAGATACTCGAAAATAATGATATTTTTTCTCCTTTACCAGAAGACCTTTCTGATTTAATTAAAAAAGCACTCAATTTACGTAAACATCTTGAAACTAATCATAAAGATCTTGATTCAAAAAAAGGTTTACAAAGAACTGAAGCAAAGATTTATCGATTAATTAAATATTATAAGAAGAAGAAAGTATTAGAGCAAGATTTCAAGTACGTTCCTGAAAAAGTAAGAACATTAATGGCGAGGTAATAAAAATGAGCCAGAAAGCTAAAAAGAAGAGAACGCGAGTTAAGAAAGTATCTTTTAAAGATAAGAGCTGGTTTACTCTAAAAGCCCCACAAAGCTTCAATTTCAAAGAAATTGGAGACATTATGGGATTTGAACATAATGTAATTGACAGAACAATTGAAATTCTACTATATGATATAACTAGGAGTTTTTCAGACATCAATATAAAGATCAAATTTAAAGTTATTGATGTAAATCCTGAAGCTAACACTTGCAATACAATTTTTATAGGACATATTTTTACGAATGATTTTGTAAGATCTTTGATTGATAGAGGAAGCTCAAAAATCCAAATTATTTTAAACATTAAAACAAAAGATGAGTATGTATACCGTCTAACTACAATTTGTACAACAATCAATAGAGCAAGAAGTAGTCAACAAATTATAATACGAAAGATAATAAAGGAAATTCTCACCGAATTCGGGAAATCTGTAGATCATGAAAAATTTATCAGTGGAATGGTTTATGGAGAATTTGCCAAGCAAATACAAAGGGTAGCTAAAACAATTTATCCGTTAGCAAATTCATCAATCATTAAAAGCAAACTAATATCTGTTCCTGAAGGGGGTACTGATCAAGTTTACATTTCAAAAGAAGAAGATTATGAAATCGTTGAAGTGGAAGTCAAAAGATCTCGTAAAAGTGACATAAAAAGAAGTGAAAGGATCAATGTTAGAAAATTAACACAATCTCATCCTCGAAAGAAAGCAGAACCAAAAAGCTCTGAAAAAAAAAAAGAACCTACTCATCCAAAAAGCTCTGAAAAAAAAGAACCTACTCCTCCAAAAAGCTCTGAAAAAAAAGAACCTACTCCTCCAAAAAACTCTAAAAAGAAAGAACCTACTCCTCCAAAGAGTTCTGAGGAAGAAAAAAAAGAAGAAAAAACGGAATAACTTTAATTTTATTTCATTTATCTCTCATCATGTAATTATGATGATGTCGATGGACCAATTATCGTATCATAGAAATCGATAATTAATTATTATTGGGAAGGTTTAACTTTTTTTATTAATTTTCCATTTGAATCTTGATAGAATAGACTATCTCGAGGTACGTCTTCATTAATAAATGTATGAGCACCTATTACAGAATTTTCACCTATCTTTTTGCCACACATAATACTTACGTTTATTCCTGTTTGAGAGTTGGCACCAATTACTACTCCTAATTTTCTCCTTTTAGAATCAACCAATTTTCCATTTATACTCATCTTAATACTTTTATTATCAAATCTCAGATTAGAAACTTTCGTACCTGCTCCAAGATTAACATTTTCACATATAATTGAATCACCAACGTAATTAAAATGTGGAATAGCAGTATCGGATAAAACTATAGAGTTTTTTATTTCAGACATGCCCACATGACAATCATCATTTATGAAGCTATAAGGTCGAATAAAAGCATTTGGTCCTACTAATGTATTCTCTCCGATATAACAAGGTCCTATGATTGTTGTTCCTGCTCTAATTATTGATGATTTACCGAGATGGATTGTTCCAGAAATAGATACATTTTTTTCAATCTTACCTTCAATTGAGGGTTTTAATTGATCTAACAAGAACTTGTTTGCATCCAATAACTGCCAAGGTAATCCGATATCGCTCCAAAAGAGATTGTTGATGATATATCCTTTTATTTTACCATTCAAATCATTAATTAAAATTTGCATTGAATCTGTAAACTCCAATTCACCCCGAATTGATTTCTGTGTTTTTTCAATTGCTTCAAATATATTTGATTTGAAGATAAAGATTCCCGCATTCGCCAGATTTCCTAAGTTCAGGCTAGGATCTGGTTTTTCCGTGATATTTTTGACATTCGATTGAGAGTCTAATGTGATAATTCCATACTCCTGTGGATTTTCAACTGTCATTAGACTAATTACTCCATCCAGATCATGAATATTGAACAGCTCTATTACATCCTTAAAAACTTGTTCATCAACCAATATATCTCCATACATTAAGAGGAAATTATCATTTTTTACAAAATCTTTTGCATAATTAGTCGCATGAGCTGTACCAAGATGTTCAGTTTGAGTAATGTATGATATTTTTACGCCAATTGTATCAATTCCATCCTTGAAATAATCTTTAATGGCTTCCTCCTTGTAACCAGTGATAATTAGAACGTGATCAATGCCTGCCTTTTTTAACCCTAAAATTGTATGTTCCAATAAAGGTTTGCCCACAAGGGGAATCATTGGTTTGGGCTTAGTGGCTGTTATAGGACGTAATCTTTTTCCTTTTCCAGCTGCTAGGATTACAGCTTTCATAAATAAGGAAAAAAAGCATGTTATTATAAATTAATGATCAAATTCATGTATTATTTCATCTAGATAAGATGAAAGTGCTCTATAAGGTTTAAGATCTCCATCAAATTCATTAAGTAAAACTTCCTCTTGGGAAATCTTTGATTCTAATTGACTAAATATTTCTTTAATTTTAAAAAAATCCCCAGAAGCGATAAGATCCAACGAAAAATTTTTAATTTTTCCATATAAAATTAATTTCATGCATCCCTCTTCTTCCAAATCATCGAAATGGATTTCTTTAATATAACTTTTTGCTCTTATCTGGGTATTCATCGTAATGGTAGCTAATTTAGCAGATAAATTTGAAGTAAAGATTTCGATGTTTTCTTTTGATGCTTCTTGTTTTAAATTTTTTACAAGAGAGTCATCATACAACTTTGAAATAATAGGTAATCCTTGTGTAGAAATTCCACAATACAAAATTTTATTGTTATTACTATGACAATTACTTGTTAACTCCTCATCTGCGATAGTATCACGATATTTATTCCAAAGGTAAGCTGTTATTAGCTTTACTATTTTAGAGAATTCTGATTTACTAGAAGCTTTTCCAATTGCTTCTGCGTTGGGATAATTGGCATTAACTTTTTCAATATATTCGTCAAGCATTCTATTTGCTTCTTCTGAACCAGAAATAAAATCACCGGTAATGCAATAAAATAGGTTTTCATTATTTTCTGTAATAAGATGTTTTATAATCATTCGCTCTTTTCCTTTATGATTCTCAAAAAATATATTCTTTAGGCGCCAATAATTTTTTGGATTAATACTTTTAATTAATTTCTCAATAAAGAGAACTATTTCAAAAAAAGCATATTTATTGTCGTTGGAGACGTAAAGTATTTCCTCATCCAAAATTATTGCGAATCCAGTAATCATAAAAATAAGCAGAAAAGATGTTAATTAATAATATCCCATTGAAAATATGAAATTAAGGGATATATTAATTATTTTTGAAACTAAAAATATTACGCGATGTAAGATAATACGATAAAAATTTCCCTATTTTTTTTCTTTCTCTTCCTAATATAATAAAATAAAACTATTTTTAAATTGAATAATTAGTATTCTTGTAAGCATTATGGATGAAATTGATTTCATTATTCTCAAAGAATTAATGAAAAACTCTCGCGTGACATTCAGAGAATTAGCCGAACTAATTGGTATGTCCGTAAGCTCTACTCATAAACGTATTAATAAACTCCTAGACCAAGACATAATCCAAAGATTTACGGCTAGACCAAGTGCCATAGCATTAAAATCCTTATTAGTTTTAATTTTTGGGACATCAAGTGCAAAATCGTTAGAAGCTATTAGTAATGAGCTAGGACAACACGAATGTGTAGAAAATGTTGCAATTGTATCTGGAAAAATGCTATATATTTCTGGAATTCTACGAGATATTTCAGAATTGCAAGATTTTAGTAGCTTTGTCTCAAATACCGCTCAAATAAGTGAGCCAACTGTAGGGATTATGAATATACCTTACATAACAACCCCAGAACCACTAACTACTATTGATTATAAAATCTTGAAGACGCTTAATAAGGATGCAAGGAAACCCGTAACGGATATCGCAGATGAGGTAGGTCTCTCTGCAAAAACAGTTAAAAAACGTTTAGATAGAATGATAGAAAATTATCTTGTTGAATTTTCTATTCAAACAAAAGCACAACATAATTTACTTACTGGGTTTCACATTTCTTTAAATGAAGGCACTGATATTAATTCTAAAATGCAGGATGTAACTGAGAAATACGGTCAAAATGTTGTTGGTGTTTTGAATTATAGTAATATTCCCAACTTCTTTACAATGTATATTTGGACTAGGAATATTCAAGATTCCAATAAAGTCAACGAAGAACTGCAAAATAAGGGATTCAAAGACGTTATTCCTATTATTTTCTTAAGCTCTAATTATTTTGATTGTTGGGTAGATCAATTACTAAGAACAAAATAAAATAGAAATTTAATTCCCAATTTTCACCTAAATGGCTAGTGTTTCAGTAAATTATGTATCATAATTTTTCATGATGAGCTGAAATTTAAGGAATTTTTGAAGCATTATTTGTTTATAGAAATCGTAAAAAAAGAGATATTTTCATCTAAATGCATTTAACGACCTCATACTACTAAAGCATTTTTTGTCCCTCAGGGCGAACATGCTTTAATTAGAACCCCAATCCTTATTAAAATTATAAAAAAAACTAATAAAAAATTAAAAAAAAGGTGTTAAAAATTACTCAAAATAACAAAACAACAATATATTACTTCTCAGGCACAGGAAACTCATTACATACAGCCAAATGTCTTCAGGATAAACTTGATAATTGCGAACTTTTACCGATTGCGAGTCTAATGAAACAAGATTCAATAATCGCCACATCAGAAAAGGTAGGATTTGTTTTTCCAGTGTATACTTGGTCTCTACCTAAGATTGTCTATGATTTTATTGAGAAGATAGATTTAAGTAAGGCAAAATACATATTTGCTGTTACTACTATGGGAGGCTTTTCCAAGCAGTATGTAGCACCGGTGATAGTTAAGTTATTAAAGCCAAAAAAGAAAGAGCTTGATGCAGCATACAATATAAGAATTTTTTCAAATAACATGTGGGGCTCAAAACGAATCAACCCCGTTCCTACAAAAGAAAAAGGAGATAAGAGAATAAAGAACGGTGAACTTAAAGTAGAAGAAATTGCTGAAATAATTCGTAATAATCAGAAAAGTAAAGTAAAGGAAGGTTCTATTTACCCAATGAAGAATTCATATTTTTCTTTTATTAATGAAGTAAATGCTATGGATGAAAAGTACTATACTGACGAAAACTGTAATGGATGCGGAATTTGTCAACAAATCTGTCCCGTCGATAATATAAAACTTGTAAATGAAAAACCGGAGTGGCAGCATAAATGTCAAATGTGCACCTCGTGTCTCCATTATTGCCCACAAAAAGCAATTCAATGGGGTGAATTTACTCTAGGTAGGGCGAGATATAATCATCCAAAAATAAAGATAAAGGAGCTATTGGCTCAAAATCCTAAATAAAATAACTCTTGGAGGAATAATTATGGAAAAAATTAAAAACTGGGTATCTGAACGCGTAGAGGAAGAATTGGAAGATTATGATTCCCTCTCGGTGGACGATCGTGTCATATCCGTCATTGTAATTATGGTTTTCCCCTTGATTGCATTTTATTTAGTTGCCCATCAGCTGTTTTCAACAGGTTTCTTCACCGCAACATTCGGTACTTTGGAGGCGGTCCTGCTTTATGGATCTCTGATTTATTGGATTTTTACATGTACCGTGTTGTTATGTGAGCTCATAGACCTCTCTCGCGATGTTGATTCTTTTGGGGGCCTTATTTTTGCCGCTGTCGGTTTTGCTTGGCTCTCTGTGGTATTTCCCTTTGACTTTGCTTATTTTGCAGATGTATTACCGGAAACGCTTAGATTCCTAGTACAGTGGATTTCCAACGACATTGCTCGATTGCTATTGGTGTTAGGATTCATACTGCATCTATTTTTGGCAGTTATTGCAGGATTAATTCGCGTGGGGGTTCGCAAGGAGCTCGCGCAAAGAAAAATAACAAATAAATAGGTAAATCCTATATTTTTTTTAATATAAAAAAGGTGGATGATCATAAAACTATGGATAATATGTAAGGAAAATATTGGATTCTCTAGGATGATTGCTGAGGTGCTTCAGGATCGCTTGGAAGATTCTATTGATGTAGATGTAGGTAACGCAAAACAGATTGATCCTGCTTTTATAGCTGAAGAGAAGTTTGATTATTTG
>DAOUVJ010000147.1 GCA_030667705.1 Promethearchaeota archaeon
CAACTAAAAAGGGTAACGCCAGTAATATGAGAATATCAGTGTAAATTGGTCCCGGGATAATTTTTACAAATTCATAAATATATTCGGGAGGAATTAAGTTCAATGGAGTAATAGACGTGATGCTAATAAAGTGGAGTATGATGATTGTTGCGATAAGAGCTAGCATTAATAAGAAACTTGAAATTAAGAACAATTTGCTTTTTTCCATGATTATATCACCTAAGTATGTATTTACAATTTATATTTAGATTCAATTTTTTCAATATCATATGCTAAGCTTTCAATAGGATCTCCATTAATGACTTTATCCATTCTTTCCATGAGTTCATTAGGGAATATTGGAATCTCAGTCATCTCTTCCCTGAAGGTTCTAAATTGGTCCGAAATACTATATTCACTAGCGCTTCGTTTAGCATCAAATTCAGCCATGATGATTTTTACAAATGAATCAATTAACTCATTCATTATACTTCTTTCGAATTCATTTACTTCATTAGATACGTCGTCTATCATGTGATCGTATTTTTTATTAACTTTTGCCAATTCTTCTGCACGTTTTTCTTCTATTTCTTTAATCCTTGGAGATCCATCAGATTTTCTAATTTCCAATAGTTTAAGCTTTTCTAAAATTGATTGAATCATTATAACACTTTAACAAGAGAAATTATTTAAAAATTTAAGCATGAGCAGACTAAATTTAATACATGCTAAATTATTTATTCATTCTATAATTCTTCTATCAAATACTTTTGATACTTTCAATACTAAATAAGAATGACAAAGAAAAATCTCGTTCCAGAACCAGAAGATGGACTAAAATTTATTGATGTACATTGCCATCTCCCTTTTCCACGCCCAAAAAAAGATGATCGTCTACCCTCCGATGAAGTACAACTAAATAATTATCTTGATTCAGGAGGACTCTATTTGATTACCAGCACCATAGATTATAATACACTTAATTTGACTTTGAAATTTATTAATGGGAAAAATTTTATTGGATTTTCATGTGGATGGGCCCCTCAAACCGTGACATATACTACTAAGCAGAAATATGATGAAGAATGGAGGAAATGGAAAGATTACGTTGAAAATCATCAATCTGATTATTTGGCAATCGGTGAAGTAGGATTAGATTTTCACCATGCTCCTACACTAGAAAAAAGAAGCAAGCAAATCAGTGAACTAGAGAAGATTTTTGAGATTACTAGAGATTTTGATAAACCTTACGTTTTACACGTGAGAAATGCTGCGCAACATGAAGTTGATAAAAAAAATCCTGATCACCGTTTCAATACAAATGATGGAGCAACAAAAGAAATGCTTCGTATGTTGGAAAATTATAATATTAGCCCTAGTAGAGTTTTATGGCATTGTTTTTCAGGTCCAGATATATATGGTGCCATGCTACCTCAACAGGGATTCATGCTTTCTGTTCCAAGTTCTGCATATAGTGTAAAAAAATGGCGTAGAGCAACTACAAACTCCCCTCTTGATTCTTTAGTAACTGAAACAGACAGTTATTATCAACATCCATTTTTAAGAGGTCCCTTGAATGTACCTTCAAATGTTAAATATTCGATTGCTGCTATTGCCTATTCTCATAATCTTACTCAAGAGGAAGTTAGTCAAAAAACCGTAGAAAACGCTTTAAATTTTTTTGAAATTGAAATAAAATGATTATGTGCATTCTTTGATTCTCGCTATTGAAGAATAAACATAATTCATGCATCATTTTCTCAATTTTTCTTTCATCAATCTTTTCTTTTCATAATAAAATTATATTTTTTACAAAAAATTTTTACAAAATTGTAAAAAGCTTAAAAATGATGCTTGATTATTGATGAATGAAATCTAAAACCGTTTGCATTTCCCCAGCCTGGGTAAGTTAAGCTAAGGAAAGGGCGACGATAAAAAAAAGTTTATAGGTGAAAATAATAATGAAAATGAAACTAAAAGTGACCAAGGTTTTAACAGTGTCATTAATTATTGTAAGCATCATGGCAATTTCGACAACCGCGATCGCCGCTAAACATGATCCCACATTGATGATTAATATCATGGCGAAAGGGGATGATATGGATATTCCGGGATATGACTTAGGCATTTACAGAGCTACAACTTTAATCGTAGGAAAGATTAGATTTGATGAGGTCAGCGGTGTACTTCTGGGACGAGTAGAATTCCATATAGAAATCTATGAAATTGAATCAGGTGAGAAAGTCTATACGATGAAAGGAAAGCTCAAGAATGGGATGGTTATCCCGAACCAACAATTTATATGTGAAGTGCGGGGGGTCACATGGACTAATCTTTGGCTTGTTGTGGGCATTGGAATGATTAAAACTACAGATACAGATTTGACGATAGTACATCGAGGCCAATTAAATACCTTGCCTAATACAGGAGGTAAATGGAGCCCGGCAACCATTATTATGATGGTGAGTCCTAATGGTGAGAATTTTGAAGAAGAAATTTGGGATGGATGGGCCTTTGCTGGAGTTATGGAAAATGGAATTCCGGTTTTCGGCGGGGTAACCTACTTGATAAATTATATGGAAAAGTTGGTTCCCTAACAACATCAAACCTAATAGTCAAGGTGTATATTTTTTTTTATTATTTTCAAAAACATCTCAACACAAAATTTTTATTTTGAAATTTAACAATTCTCATATCTGGTTGTGACACTTTTATAAAGCGGAGTCTGTACAACAATATCACCGAAGGATTCAAATTTCACATTGTAGTACAATCGTAGCGGCACGAGTTGCGCACAACCTGGTGGTGTATGATAAGCAATATTTCTCCTCTTTAAAGAAAGTAAGTAATATTAATGTCCAAAATTTTATAGATTTCTATAGTTTACCCGTTGCTAATTAACTCTTCAATACATTAGTGACTGGGATATAGCAATAAAATTCACCCTTAAAAATTATGAGATCTTCTCGTTTAACGATCACTTCGACAACGTGCTTTTTACCTTCGATTCTAGTTAATTTGCCTTCAGCGATTAATTCATCTCCGAGTATTGTTGGTTTTAAAAATTTAACATTAGCACCCCCCAATACTACATTAGGATGATTTATTGCAACCATGGCTGCGTAATCGGCTAATCCAAAAATAAAACCACCATGAATTAAGTTAGAATTATCAACTATCATATCAGATGTAGTTTTAAGCCTCACCCGCGAATAATCTTCTTTTAATTCAATTGGAGTCCCACAAATTTCTTTATTTATTTTTAAATGTGTTTGTTCCATGATTATTCTATATTAACTAATTGATTAATAGTATTTGATAAAGAAGCAATTATCGCAATTATTTTTTAGTTACTTATTATTCTGATTTTTCCCAAAACTGAAGAACAGAGAAGCATATTTAGGCAATTTATCGCATGAAAAGCGCAAGGAAGAAGAAGAAAGCTTTTTAAATCATGTCAAAGGACATCCTGATGAATCCGATTGTGAAAGAGTTAAAAATTTCGCAATTTCAATATTAAAAAAACTTTAATTTCTTCGTTTTTAAATACTATTGGGCATCAAATAATGGCTTAAATTTCATTTAAATATCATTAAATTAAGTTATTATTAATCATAAATTATTCAAATTTAAAGAGAAAAAATGAGAAAATATAAAATTGTATTAATATTAATTGGTGCCCTAATAATAGGTGGGACTTTTGGATTCTTTTTAACATTTGGAAGTATAGGAAAACAAATTAGTTTTAATTATGATCCTAGTGTTCCTTCTCCTATTGAGTCATTAAAAATTCAAACAGATATTGGCAAGATAAATATTCAATATAACACATCTAATTTGGCTCATTATGCTACAGTAGATGTTGATATTAGTATTTCTGGATTATTCATGGAAGGGAAAGACTATACTGCATTTTTTGTATCAGATACCGAGTGGTGGCCCTTAGAAAACGAGTTTTATCTTAAAACTCTGCCAGATCTTTGGTTTGATCCATCTTATTGGTTTAAATCTCTTGATATCACTATTAACGTGACGTTGAGAACCGATATTATCTATAATCTTACAGTAATTGTGAGTACTGGCGCGATCGAAATGACTACTGCAAATGGTGTAGTTCTAAATGACCTTAATTTGCAATCTACTACGGGTTCTGTTGATATTATTTCTAAAGAAAACACTAAATATCTCGGTGATGTTAATTTAGCTACGATTACGGGGTCTTTAGATTTATCAACTTTAGAAAATTCAACGTTTGAAAGCGGCTTATCATTAAGCACCACTACTGGAAGTTTAGATCTATTTGCAGATACTTCTAATTTTGAACAAGGAATAGAATTAGATGTTATTACTGGGTCTATAGATCTGAATTTAACATCATGCGTGTTAGGTGATAATTTAATCGGAAGTGTTACTACTGGAAGTATCGAGTTAAATATGGATGATACTCTTTACACGAACGATAGTGCATTAAACTTAATGACTATAACAGGAGATATTACCATGGATATTAATCAAACTAATGATATGGGTGCAAACATCACTAGTACGATACAAACAACTACGGGAAGTATTGATATTACATATAGAGATTTTGATGTAGATGTTGGTGCTAAATTTGTAAGCTCATTAGGTCTTGGAATCCCTAATTATATATTTTTACCCGTAGAATTTTCACATTTAAGTAATGTGCTTACAAGCTTGAATTATAATGACCCTCTTGTTAATACATATACATTCACGTGCACTATAACCACAGGTAGCATAGATGTAGATGCCAGATCTACAGTTCTGTAGATAAAATAAAATTTACTATTTTCTTTTTTTATATTTTAGCAGGGTAATATTCAAAAAAGGCATGATGAATTTCTTTTAAAGGCAGTTCATGATTTGTTCCTCTATCATTTAAATATTCCACATATTTTTCACCACTCAAAGTAATGCTAGGAAGGGTTGCGTCATGAATTCCATCAAATTCTACCGTTCTATATCCGAATTTATCACATAATTCCTTATTAAAGGTAGGGGTCACTTTAACCCATTTATTATGCAAGTATAAGTCAGTATATCCATGATATAGAAAAACATCCGTACCTATTATCTCTTTCAGCTTATCTGGAGTTTGATGATTACGGATATCCGCAAAATGAAGTCTAGCTGGGATATAGACGGCTCGGGCAAGAGCGGCTAGTAAAACAGCTTTCTGAACACACCATCCCTTTTCCTCTTGAATAATTTTTGAAGCCTTATATCGCCTTCTTGAGGAAGAAAGATTATAGGCATCATATTTTATTTCATCTCTCGTCCAATAAAATAACTTGATTGCCTTTTCTTTCTGATCTATCGCCTCTTTAACAATCTTATTAGCGGTTTGTCGAACGATCTCAGAATCTGAATCTATGAAATAAGTAGAACTTAAATATTTCTTCATTATTCTTAATTTCCTAAAATATAATAATTAAAAATAAAAAAAGTTGATAAAAGTTTTGAATTATAACAATTTATAAATTTGTTAAGTTATCCCAATCAGAAATTAAAACGTAAACTTACTGATAAAATAAAGTAAAAAAAAAGAAAATGGGGTTATTTTAACATGGATGCGTTTTTCCTTATAGCACTTTCTGCGTCCTTCATTACTCTCTCAATGATGTCATTTACTCCATCTATACTATCAATAATTCCAATTGATTGTCCGAGCAATACAGCCCCGGTTTCCATATCTCCTGTATAAACCCTGTCATAGGCTCCTAAATCTTTTACTCGCTGTTCGGGAGTTATTGATGCCTCATAAGCCATCATTTCTTCTTTACTGCTAGGTGCGGGATGTGAGAGAGCATATTTATTGTTATATAAGCGGATCGGACCAAAGGCGCCGGTGTATAGACCAGTATCTTGTGGTTTCCCTGGTGGAATCAATGCTTTGTAAGCATCATGAAATTCGCTTTCTTTTGATGCTATAAAGCGCGATCCCATGGCGACTGCCCCTGCTCCTAATGAAAGAGCGGCTGCTAAAGACTCTCCAGTAGCAAATCCTCCACAAGCTATTTTAGGTAAATCAGGGAAAGCTTTATTAATCTGTTGTAATAAAACAAGGGTTGACACTCTTTCAAATGATTGATGTCCTCCCCCTTCTGTACCCGTAACAACTATACCATCCACATTAGCATCTATGCATTTTTGTGCTAACCAAACTGCTGGTGCTACATGAAAGTGTTTAACTTCCGAGTTTGCTCTTAATTCTTGAAAATATTTAGATGCAGGTAAAAATTTTGAAGAACCAGCAGAGGTTAACCAATACTTACATTGATCCCTCATCCTCACATTGCCCATGACAATTTTCGGCACGTTTCTGACCATCGCCTTGACGCCTGGATTATTCCGAGAAGTAAGGAAATTAAGACCAAATGGTTTATCCGTATGTTCTATCATGTATTCTATACTTTTAATGTGTTCCTTCACAGGATCTGTTCCCGTAATATTTACATTTGATAAAACACCCAAACCTCCCGCCTCACTAACTGCAAGAGCTAAGTCTCGTGTAAAGAATGGACCCATTGGGGCACTAAATATCGGGTATTTAATGCCTAACATTTTTGTTATATCTGTTTCGATCATTTTTTTAAAAAAAATCACTAATTTTTAGATTTAAAAGTTAGTAATCAAATAATAATTTTTTCAAATATACATTGGATATTTAATGCCAAACATTTTTGTTATAAAACTGTGGGTAGAAAAAAAAAAGCTAAAACGTAAGTATTAAAGAAATAGTCAATATGAATATATATGAAAAGAAAAAATATCAAATGTACCATCTGCGATAGTGAACTTAATTATAATGATAATTTAGACAATTATGCTTGTTCAGTTTGTAATGCTAATTATGATGCTGGTATTTTTCAATTTTCGCATGAAAGAAAATTTTCTTTTCGCTTTAAAAAATATGGTATACTAATTGCTCTCTTAGGTGCGTTGTATCTCATTTATCTAACGTACAGAATCTTCTTTTATTAATTTAGGGTTATTAATAAAAATTTGACCTATGTTCTTATCTTAATTTTTAAATCTGGCTATAAGTTATGGGAATTCGTTGAAAAGATGAAATATACTCTTGAAGACTAGAATCATCAAATATTTTCTAAGAACATTATTAATTTTCATCGAATTTATCAATGTTAAGACCTTGTTTCTTTAATTCTTGAAGAACAAACTCAATTACCTTTCTTATATCCTCTTCTTTAATTTCGCTTAATTTAGGTAGATTCTTAAAGGTATTTAGATCATTTAAATTCATGTGTTGCTTAGGGATGATTGCTTGGACGGAAATAATTAAATCTGGTACAATTTCAAGATGCTTATAAATTACACTTGCACAGGCTGTGGTACATCAATTGATTATAATAATAAATGAATGTTTTAAATGGTTCTTCGTGATTTCAACTAGCCGGTCTTTTCCCAATAATATATTCTTCATAAAAATTGTAGAACAAGTCATTGAACTAAAAGTAGATATTTGACTTCTTTCTGCTAATCGTATAGCTGCCTGACGTGCTAGTTCCCCATGATATTCAGAACCAGAACAAGGAACTAAGATAATATTTTCTGCCTGGAATTCACTTTTACTCAAATTATATCAAACCCTTTGCTTTCAATATTTCTGGTAGCTTTTTCTTCAGAACTAATGATGTCGTAACGATTTCATTTCCATCAATAACTACACTATTACCATGCAAATTCAATTTTCTTGCTTCTTCTGAATCTAAATTTTTTGTATCGAATGTTATATGCTTATTATAAGGTGTAATTACTTGAAAAATGAGATTCATAAATTGTTCCCATTGGC
>DAOUVJ010000214.1 GCA_030667705.1 Promethearchaeota archaeon
AGACAGAAAACACATCGAAATGGAGGATTCTACTGTTGATCTTTTCATTTGGGATTTTGGAGGTCAGGAAATATACCGAAGCAAGTATCTAAAAAATCCTGAAAGTTATTTCTTGCAAACAGATTTACTCATTTATGTTATCGATGTTCAGGATTCTGAAAGATATCCCGAATCCTTTGAATATTTTGAGGAAGTTCTAGAAATATTAAAAATACTAGAAGAAAACCCCTTTGTGATGGTATATATCCATAAATACGATCCAGATATCAAAGGAGATCAAGAAATCTTACTTAATATAGAATTATTAAAAGATAATTTAAATCTCTTACTTACTCAATATGGATTTGATTATGAGGCTTACTTAACATCAATATTCTCCCTCATCACAAATGAGCCCCAATTTTCAAGATATATTAAAGACGTAATGAGATCAACTGAATCTCTTACAAATCCCACTCTTAAGAAAGTTGAGGGTCTTGGAAAAACACTCGAAGAAACGATGAATGCTGTAATTCGCTTATCTGAAAGCCTTTCAAAACAATTGAATAATCTTGATAGTCGACTTAGAGCAATTGAGAGTGGTGCCTTTCAAATCGCCCAAGGCGGAACTCCAATATCAATTCATACGCCTAGACCAGGAGATTCAAGAGTGAAAGTATTAGATGAATTAAAAGAACTTTTTCAAAAGAAAAAGAAGCTAAATTTCTAAACTTTTAATTTTTCTCTGATTTTTCTTTCTTGTTAAATAATTCTTTAATTCTTTTATAGAATGCAATAAGGAATATTATTAGGAATATTCCTAAAACAGAAAAACTGTACAAAAAATTATCAAAGTGAGGACTAATTGTTTGATAATGAATCTCAAGAATTACAAATTGTTCTAAAAATGAAATGATCATTATCATGATTGGAGTAAAAATTAACGCTGCAATATAAAAACCAATTATACCCAACCAAAAGCCAACAATAACATCACTCGGATAATGTGATCCTAATTGTATCCGGGAAAATGAAACAAGCAAGGATGTTGATACAAAAAATATTGTCAGAATTGGTGAATTAAATAAATACGAGAATAGCAAGCCTTGAGAAATCACATTATAAGCGTGCCATGAAGGAAAGCTTCTTGAGGTCGGCTCGGGTTCCAAAATTTTTATCTCATTCATGACTTCAAAGGGTCTTGATCGTGCTATTTTTTTTTTAATTGGAGCAATAGATAAAACTCCAATAAGAAATGTAGTTGAAATATAGGAAAAAATGCGTGGATCATACCATATGAAAAAATAAAAAGTGATTAGGCACATCCATATAGTTTCTCTCCCAGAAAAAGAAAGAAATCGCAAGAAATATGTAAAAGGCTTGCCACCAATACCATTGTATTTTAAAATAATTTTTCGATCCCATTCGTCGATGTTCATCAAGAGTTTTTTGAAATCCATTTTAAGTTCACTCTTTTTCAATTATTAGATGAATGAAAGAAAATCATAAGCTTTCTTTAATTCAGGGATAGTTTTTTTAAAATAACTGATTGTATGTGAATCCGAGCCAACAAACACTTTTCCACCCTCTTCTTTTAATTTAGAGATGACCTCTCTTGATGGAAAAGGACGTTTAATTGGAAATCTACTACCAGATAAATTATATTCTATTTGAACATCATTTTCAATGCATAATCGACCCAGCTTTAAAACTCGATCATCCGATACATCACAATCATCCTCTGGAATGATATCATTTTCATTGATGTAACGGAATATCGTGTCAATGTGACAAATATTTTTAAATATTTTTGATTTGATTAAACTCTCACTTACTTCAAAATATTCATCTAAAATTTGTTTCATGGGAAGCTTTTCCAATAATTCAATCAACTTATTCCTCAAAGTGATTGGATAATTTGGTATCCATTCATGTATTGTTCCTGCAATGAAATCAATCTCCCTTGCATGATCATCCATGAATTCACGTAATTGAGTTTCTTTTTCGGGATAATAATCAACTTCTAAGCCCGATAATATAAAATCATACGTTTCTTTTAGGGTATCGATCTCTTCGAGATAATTATAAATATTTTCGTCATGAAAAGGAGTCTTTTTACCTTTCTCTAAATAATATAACTCATAATGATCTAAAAAACAAACGTTTATTCGATTCTCTTCCGCTACCGCGATATAATCCTCGAATTTAGGTCCGTTCTCTACAATATCCAAGCTCCAATTTGTATGCACGTGATAATCAGTATACTTAAATTTCATTTATGAACTTGTTTTATAATTAAAGAACTAAGATAAAAATTTCGCAATGGTCAATCAATTGAGTTATCTTTATCAAAAAATACTTCATAAAATAGCTCCTTTTCTCCTACTTCTGGGGGTGTTATTTTAGTATATCCCCCTTTACGAATAATTTGAACAGTATTCTTGTTTTGGATGTGGATATTTCCATAAAATCCTTTTATTCCATTTTCTTTGGCAATGATGATTAGATGATGGTATAGAAAGGATCCTAATCCTTTTCCTCGATAATCCTCTCTTACTAAGAAACTATATTCTGCCATATTATTAGTGGGATTCAAGTAATACGTAGCATTCCCAACCATCTCTTCATGCCCGATTTTCCCTTTAAAAGCTCCAATAGAAAAAATATTAATGTAATCGATATTGACCTCATTTTGCGTTTTAGAATGTGTAAATTCTTTTCTCACTTCGAAAAATCGCAAATATCTATCTTTTTCATTTAGGGAATAGTAGAGCTCCTTTAGAAATGATTCATCAGTCGTTTTAACTGGACGAATATTAATCTTTTCTCCTCCAAGAACAGAATAAAGTGTTTCATATTGAGAGGGATACAAGCAAACACGTCCATCCTCATCACAAGAAAGCATTTGATCAGAAAAGATATAGTTAAGTTTCTTTGCTTCCTCTAATAATGATTGCCTAAATTTAGGATGAGCAATGCAAATGAGCTCTAAGACTCGTTCTCTAATAGTTTTTCCGTGTAAATAAGCCACTCCCCATTCTGACACTACATAATGAATGTCTGCTCTTGACAAAATGACCCCTGCACCTTCATCTAAATGTGGAACTATGGTAGATATCGTACCCTTTTTTCTCGTTGAAGGCAAAACTATGATAGGTTTCCCCCCTTTCGAAAATGCCGCACCTCGCATGAAATCTACAGTATCTCCTATGCCTGAATAAAAGTTATACCCTTTTGAGGATGTGTTTACTTGCCCTGTGAGATCGATTTGTAAAGCTTGATTAATAGAGACCATTTTTTTATTCATGCCAATATATTTAGGGTTACAAACGTAATCGGTGGGATAAAACTCGATGAAAGGATTGTTATTTACAAACTCGTAAAGCTTTTTTGTGCCTAATGCCATGCTTGTCAAAATCTTTTCCGGATGGAAATTCTTCTTCCTACATGTTATAACCTCATTCTCTATTAAAGAAATGATATTATCTGTAACATAATGGCTATGTATTCCCAGATCCTTCTTGTTCATTAAAAATTTTAGACACGCATTTGGTAAGTATCCGTTTCCGATGTGGATAGTTGATTTATTCTCAATTAAATTTGCTACTTTCTTACCAATTTGTTCTACATTATCAGATTTATCTTTAAACTTAAATTCCAATAATGGAACATCATTATATACAAAAAAATTTATCTCTTTCATGTGGATAAAACTATTTCCTAAAGTACGAGGCATTTGCGGATTAATTTCTGCGATAGTTAAGTAAGCAGATTGAGCAATCGGCTTTGCCATGTCCACGTTTATTCCAAAAGAACAGAAACCATAGCGATCAGGAGGAGTAACTTGAATAAGAGCTACATCACAATTCTTTCTTCCAGATAAAAAAAGAGAGGGAATTTCGCTTGCCAAGATAGGAGTGTAGTCTGCTTGACCCTTATTTATCTCTTCTCGTAAAGTTTTGCCAATAAAGAAAGCATTATGTCGAAATAGATCTTCTGCTTTATCTTTAAAGTATTTTTCTGGAAATACAGTGAGGAAATGAATTAACTCGGTGTCAATTAAATGCTCTGAAGCTCGTATCAGCTCTGAGGTTAATGCTTGGGGTTCAGCACACGCAGTGTCAATAAATACACGATTCCCCGGAATTATCTTCTTAATTGCTTCTTGGGGTGTTATTTCCTTTTCCTTCCACTTTTCTCTCCAATTTTGATCTGACGAATCCAATTGCTTCATGCTAAATGTTTTATTGTTTTCTTATTAATGTATAATATTAGCATTGCCTATTTTTAATGTTTGTACCAAATTAAAATCGGCACTAATTTCTCATCATTTGAAAAACCAAATGCTTTAAATGGGATGAAATTGGGAAAAAAACTTTAAAACAGTTAATAACTTTATGCAATAAAGAAATCAAATCAGCATAATTGAATGTAAAATATAAATTTATGAAGAAAATGAAAAAACAAAAGAAAATACTA
>DAOUVJ010000141.1 GCA_030667705.1 Promethearchaeota archaeon
TGCGGTTTTTCGAATTGTATCGAAATTATTTTCTCTTAATAAAAATACTTCCTCCTTATTGAAACAATTTCCAGAAAATATTCTTCCAGTTGCGACCAAACTGTGCTTATCTGCTTGTACTTTACTCAAACATATTATTAAAGGCCCCTTTGGATCGCAATTAGTCATGGATTTCCCAATTTCAGAAGTCAAATCTCCACTCCAAATCTTACCGATTCTATATTTCTGAGCTTCAATAGGATTAGGGAGGTGATCAACAACCATTTCTAATATTGCGTTGTGTATTGGAAAATAAACAGCTAAATCTGCATAGGTTTCTTTAGTGTATGTTTCTTTATGATACCGTGATCTAATATCCGAAAACTTTAACTCGTTATTTTCTAAAATATTTAATGTAAAACCCCATTTGTGGAGTGCTGAGCCGAAGGCGACGTTTCCATCAGCGGGAGATACTTGCCACTCTTTTTTGAAGGGTTTGTCTGCGTATCTTTCAATAAGCGTATTAAAATCATTGATAATCCTTGTATATTTTTTCCTTATTTGTTCATCTGTTAGCTTTAATTCTCTGATGAGACGATCTACTTTATTTATATAAAGTACTGGTTTCACACCTTCTTGTAGAGCTTGTTTAATAACCGTTTCAGATTGAGCTATTATTTCCTCAACAGCATCGACAACTACAACGACTCCATCTATTAACCTTAAAGCACGAGTTACTTTACCACTAAAATCTAAGTGACCTGGTGTATCAACAAGATTAATTAGAAAGGGGTCATGATCTTTAAGAGATTTTTCATAATATAATGAAATATTAGTAGATTTCATGGTAATTCCACGTCTTTGCTCTTCTTCTAAATAATCTAAAGCACGTGCTTCACCAGCTAGATCAGGTGAAAGTAAACCCGCTTCACTCAAAAGAGAATCGCTTAAAGTGGTTTTACCATGATCTATATGACCCACAAATCCTATATTTCGTATGTTCTGAGTTTTTTCCATCATATTTAGAATCTCAGAAATTTCCTTCCGACGAGGCATACTTATTTATTTCTCTTGTTTATAATTAATTTTATATTAGGGTAGCATGAATGATTTGATTAAAATTTTCAGTTTATTTCAATGTAATAGGAGCTAGAAATGAATAATATAAAAACGATCAGATCGATAATGATCCTACTTCCCCCAGTTGATTATACCCATAAAGGAGTAGAATCTAATAAAAGTTTACGTTTATTTGAATGTAAAAGGAGCGGGAAATGATTTATCTCATTACTCAAGATCTTCATCATTTTTTTGGAATGTAAAATACCAATACTTTCAGTTGGGTCAGAGCTTTCATCGAAAATTTGCATTTCCCGCATATTTATCTTTAATAGGTGATTTCACCTTCGATGTGCACAATTCTATTCTCTACATGAAGTCGTTTATCACAATATAATTCTATGGCTTTTGGGAAAATTTTATGTTCCCATTCTAAAATTCTTGAAGCTAGCGTTTCTTCGGTGTCTGTAGCATGTACTGGCACGCATTTCTGAATTATGATTGGTCCTTGATCTTTACTTGCATCTACAAAGTGAACTGTGCATCCGGATATTTTCACACCATAATTAAGCGCATCTCGTTGACCGTGAAGACCTTTAAATGCAGGCAATAATGCAGGATGAATGTTAATGACCTTGCCATCAAAAGCCTCGATAAATTTTTGGCTTACTAATCTCATGTATCCTACCAATACAACTAATTCACAATCATGTTCTTTGAGTACATTAATCATGAGTTGATCAAAATCTTCTCGAGGAATATCAAGATATTTATCTGATTCTATTAAAAAATAAGGTATCTTGTGATTTTTTGCTCTTTCCATGCAGTATGCTCCCGGTTTATTACAGATTAAAACCTCTACTGAGGCTTTTTTTTTTAAAATACCACTTTCACATGCTTCTAAAATTGCCTTGAAATTTGATCCTGAACCAGATGCGATTGCGCCAATCTTAACTTCTGGCATAGGATTTTCTAATTTTCATTAGTTATAAAATTTTACCTCCAAATGAAGTTAAATTTAAATTTGTCTTTTTATATACTTTTTTAAATAAGTTCTTTTATAATATTTTAAATAAATTCTTTGAAAAAGAAGTGTAGATAAATGAAATCACTAATTCTATTTGTTGATGATAATGAAGATCTTATATCAAATATGAAAATACTTCTTGAAATTAATGATTATCAAGTAGTTACAGCACTTAATGGAAAGGAGGCTTTGGAAGTTCTTTCAAGGTTGGAAAAGATTCCAGATATAATAATAAGTGATATTTTAATGCCAGAAATGAACGGATATGATTTCTATCTTAAGGTTTCACAAAACCGTAAATGGGTAAGAATACCTTTTCTTTTTCTTTCAGCAAAAAATGAAATTGATGATATACGATTTGGAAAAATGCTGGGTGTTGATGATTATATATCAAAACCATACGAAATTAAAGATGTTTTAGCCCGAATAAAAGTAATACTTGATAAAAAAAGAGAAAGTGAAGCACATTCTGAAAAGATTAATGATCAGTTAATTAAAGCTTTTAAATTTAAAGAACCAAAGCTTAACGCGTTGGAAAAAGTTAAATTCGTTTTTTTATATTATCTAAAATGGGAAGATGGAAAACCTCGGATAATAGAACGCTATCCAAAGAATGAGATACCATTAATAAATCTTGACGAAATTACAACTCAATCATATTCTTCGATGGTAAAAATATACAAGAAGATCCAAAAATATAATGAATATATTTTTAGTCTTACGATGTCTTTTTTGGAGGTATATATTTTACTCAATTGGGTTAATGAGGGGGATCATATCGACAATAATATACAGGGGCAAACATACATGCTGTGTGCAATTGCGCCAAATTTACACTACTTACAGGGTGAAAGAATTAAAGAGATACTCAAAGAAATCTCAAGTAAAATAAGAAAAAATAAGGATTGGGATATTAAGGCTTTTTGGGAAAGATTAATAGATATCTATGAAATGAAATGAGATATGAAAAAATTTTTATGTGATAAGCCAATATACTATTTAGAGATTAATAGAATTCTTAAATTCACTCTCTTGTAATAGTGATAATATCTAAGAGATAATTATTCTATTTATACAAAATCACTGAAAATTAACTTGATATTTACCACGGAAAAAGTATTAATATAAAAATGAGTTAAGGAAAATAATTTTCATTAATTGCACCTAATTATTTTCAATCAATATTTATTTACATAAAATAATTTTAAAATCGGATTAATATGAGTTTTGAAGGAGAATTACAAAGAATCAGAGATGAAATTATTTCAATCCTCCCTGATGATATTATTGTAAAAAAGATCGAATTTGAGGGACCAGAAATTGCTGTTTATTCTGAAAATTCGGATGTGGAAGGTATTGAGAATTCCGAAATTCTCAAAGATTTAGCAAGAACAATGAGAAAAAGGGTAGTATTCCGTTGGAATGTCGAAAAACGGAAAGACCCAGATGAGACTGAAGCATATATTCGGAATCTTGTAGGTGAAGTGGCCGAAATTACTAGCGTCGAATTTGATCATACACGTGGAGAAGTTATAATTGAAGCAGGAAAACCCGGTATAGTAATTGGTAAAAAAGGGGTTAATCTTAAAGAAATCAGGTCAAATACTTTTTGGCAACCTAAAACTATTCGAACACCTCCTCTTACTTCTAAAACAATACAGTTAATAAGGCAGATGCTGAAAAAGGAGCGTCAAAACCAAAAAGAAATCCTATTAGAAATCGGAAAACGAATCCACAGACCCCCTCTTTTTAAGGATTTATCTATCAGAATGACAGCTTTAGGAGGATTTAGAGAAGTTGGACGATCTTGCATACTAATGCAAACAAGGGATAGTAATATTCTTCTTGATGTAGGATTAAACGTTGGAAATAAACATGATAGATTTCCTGGTTTTGATGTCCCAGAATTTTCAATTCGGGATTTGGATGCTGTTGTTATATCTCATTCTCATTTGGATCATTGTGGAATGGTTCCATTCTTATTTAAATATGGATATAGGGGACCAGTTTATTCTACGCTTCCCACCAGAAACATTTCTACGATGCTTCAGTTAGATTTTGTCCAAATTGCTGAAAAAGAAGGAAATGTCCCACCTTATTCAAAAAGAGATGTGAAAACAACAGTACTACATACCATTCCTTTATCATGGGGAAAAGTAACAGATATTGCTCCTGATATAAAGCTCACCCTTCATAATTCTGGGCACATACTCGGCTCATCCATGATACACTTACACTTTGGAAAAGGAGGATATAACTTTGTTTATACTGGCGATTTTAAATACCAGAAAACCCGTTTACTTGAGAAGGCAGCAGTAAAATTCCCCCGTGTAGAGAGTTTATTGATTGAATCCACATATGGAGGACCTCAAGATCGAATCCCTAGTCGTCAAGATTCAGAACGAGATTTAAAACAGATCCTAACTTCCACAATTCGAAGAGGTGGCAAAATACTCGTACCCGTATTAGCAGTCGGAAGAGCACAGGAACTGATCATCGTCTTAGAGGAATTAATCTCAAAGGGTATAATTGATCGCGTGCCCGTTTTCTTAGATGGTCTTATTTCTGAAGCCACTGCAATACATACTGCCCATCCCGATTACCTTAGCTTGGATCTAAGAGAGAAAATACTTCATCAAGGAAAAAATCCTTTCTTGAGTGATTTCTTTACAACAATCTCCTCACCAGATGAACGTAAAGATGTAATACAAGGAGGTCCGTGTATTATTTTAGCCACGAGTGGCATGTTAATAGGAGGTCCTTCAGTTCAGTACTTGAGAACACTAGCAGAGGACAAAAATAATAGTCTAATCTTCGTGTCTTACCAAGTTTCAGGAACATTAGGAAACCGAATCATACGCGGGTTTAGAGAATTTCAATATATCGATCCCAGAGGCAGAACTCAATTAGTGAAATTAAATTTAAATGTATTTACTCTTGAAGGATTTAGCGGACATTCATCTCGAAGTCAGATATCTCAATTTTTACGAAGAATTGCACCCAGACCCAAGATGATTATCTGCAACCATGGAGAAGAGTCAAAAGTGATTAGCCTGGCCACGATGATTCATAGAAAATTGAGGAAAACAACGAAAGCCCCTAAAAACTTGGAGACAATTCTATTAAAATAGAATTTTTTATTTATTTAACTTATCTTAATAATTAATTTCAGAATAAAGATAGAAATCTTTATTTCTATTTCTAATTTAAATTAATTTTTTTAAACACCAATAATTTGAATAAGATATTAGAATAAATTAAGTTAAAATATTTTTTAAGTGGTACTTTTGAAATTAAGAATTAAATTGAAAGATCATAAGATTATTCTGGCAAGACGCATGGTCCAAATCATTACATTCTTATTAATTAATTATGTTATAATTGAGACCATTTTTACAATAAATTTAAAAGGTTTTGAAGGCCTCATTAAGGTACTTCCAATTCTAAATAGTCCTCGAAATCCTCTCTCGCAAGGCGCGGGAATTCTTGAATACATTTTCTTTTCGATAGGGAATGGATTTTTTCCATTATTACTCATTTCTGTTTTAATACTCTTTATACTCTTCACGAATAGATCATTTTGTGGTTGGGTGTGCCCAATAGGAACTATTCAAGATGCTTGCGCAGCGATACCAACAAAAAAGAAATCACCTAAAACAAAAACCCATAAATCTCTACTCAATATTAAATATGTTTTTGTGATCATTCTAATAATCTTCATAGTACCATTAGGGCTTACGAAGAATTCTAATCAATTATTTTACTTAGAATTTAAAACACAATTGGCTGAATTTGGAGATAAACCAATTGGTTATTTTTCCATGTCAGAATTTATCTTCACTTATTTCATTGAATTTATAACTGATTGGTCAACAATTTTCAATAGTGGTAATTGGGGGGCAATTTTCATTTTTCTTTTCTATCTATTGATTCTAATCCTATCTATTTGGTATCCTCGAATGTATTGCAGGTACTTCTGCCCTTTTGCTGCGATATCAGCAGTAGTTGCTGATTATTCCTTTTTGAAACTCTCGAGGAATCCTGTAAGATGTGTTGGAAGATCTGAATGTGGTATATGTGAAAAAGTATGTCCTAAACAGATTAGAATTTTGGATGAACCCTTTGAATTTTTCACAGGAAACGGTGAATGCAATATCTGCTTAACATGCAAGGAAAAATGTCCGCATAACGCAATAAAAATTAAATTTGGTAATGTGTAGTTTCGAAATTCCTCGGATAATACAAAGAGATTGATTAAGCTTAGATTCTTATGACCTAATAAAATTTAACACGTTCTCCGTGAATGGTGGTTGACTTATGGACCCTGCTCGAATAGAATTATTCCAACACCTCATGCAAAAAAATACAGATATAGATAAACGAGGAATCCCGGATTCTTGGGCGATAAGATATTATGAAGAAGATGAATCAGATAGGGATATACGACCCCCTTTCTTTAGGGATGTAGATAGAATTGTTCATTCTAAAGCATATGCAAGATATATAGATAAGACGCAAGTTTTCTTTGGAGTAGTGAATGCAAATATAACACATCGGTCTCTTCACGTTCTATTAGTGTCTAGAGTATCACGTCAAATAGGACGAATCTTAAAATTAAATTCTGATTTAATTGAGGCAATTGCTCTCGGTCATGATATTGGTCACTCTCCTTTCGGTCATGTTGGAGAACAAATCCTTGATGAAATTAGTAAAGAGTATGGAATGGGTAATTTTAATCATAATGCTCAAGGTGTACGATGGCTTTCGTTTTTGGAAAAAAGATTTCCAAAAGAACCTGCAAAAGGATTGAACTTGACATTACAAGTACTTGATGGCATTTTATGTCATGACGGAGAAATATATGAGAGAGAGCTAAAACCTAAAATAATAAATGGTAAATCTTGGGATGATCATAGTAAAGAATACCAAGATGCCATTGATAAAAATATGATCAAGAAAATCCCTACAACATTTGAAGGCATCGCAGTACGATTTGCTGACACAATATCATATATCGGAAGGGATATTGAAGATGCAATTTTACTAAAATTCATCAAGAGAGAAGATATACCCGAGTTCTGTAATAAAGTGCTAGGAGATACTAATAGAGAAATCATGAAATCCTTGATTATGGATTTATTAAACTATAGTTTAGAAAATGGGACTATCGGATATAGTGAAGAAGTATTTGAGGCACTTCGTGAATTAAAAGCATTTAATTACGATCGTATATATACGAGACGAGATTTAATGATTAAAAATGGAGCGAAATTTCTTGATAAGTTAAAAGAGAAGTTCCAACTCATTTTTAGAACCGCATTAAAAGATTTAGAAGAAAAAAAATATGATTCACCAATTTTTAATGATCATGTGGCATATATTGATGATTCTGAATATAACACATATTACAAACCCTTACAAGATCAAAATAAGCTTACATTAATCGTCAGAGATTATATCGCTGGAATGTCAGATAAATATTTTGAAGAAATTTACTATACCTTTCAGAAAAATTAATACTTTTTCAAACAGGATCAAAGAGTGTAGATTTTGATTAAAGAGATTTTAAATATATTTCATACTTTTTCGTAAGATTTCCTTTATAGTAAGGCTTCCCACCTACCTTTTGTTGAAATTCGTTATGATTTTTTAATTTCCAAACTTCAAAGGTCTTAGTTATTCTTCCACCATATATAAGATTCTTCCCTGTCAATTTTTTATAAACTTTAGCTTCCAAATTTAATGGCTTTAAGATTTCAATAGTTGATTTCTTTTTATCTACAGTGTCTTTAGCAATAGGACTTTTAACCGTAGATTTTTTAACCGTAGATTTTTTAGGTGGAGTTTTTTTAGGTGGAGTTTTTTTAGAAACAGGCGTCTTAATGAGATTGTTTAGGTATAAACCATACTTTTTCGTAAGATTTCCTTTATAATAAGGTTTCCCACCTACTTTTTGTTGAAATTCTTTATGATTTTCTAATTTCCAATTTTCAAACGCCTTAGTTATTTTTCCACCATAAGTAGGATTCTTCCCTGTCAATTTTTTATAAATTTCAGGCTCTAAATTTAATGGTGTTAAGATTTTAATGGTTGGCTTCTTTTTATCTACAGTGTCTTTAGCAATAGGACTTTTAACCGTAGATTTTTTAACCGTAGATTTTTTAGGTGGAGTTTTTTTAGAA
>DAOUVJ010000053.1 GCA_030667705.1 Promethearchaeota archaeon
ATTGGAGTCAACTCATTCTTAAAAATAAATTAAACCAAAAGGATCTCTTTAAAGAAATTCTGAATTTATCGTTATGGAAGCATATACCAAATCATATAAAAGATTTGATTTTGAAGTATTAAAACTCTAAAAATCCGGGATCATCAAAAATATCTTCAATTTTCTTTTCACGCTTGACTTTACCTTCAGTTTCATCAAACAATGATTCTTCATCAGTTTTAATCCCCTTTTCAAGTTCTAAAGTATCTAATTGTATCAATGCTCCCTTTTCAAGACGTTTATATTCTTCTGATTTTATGCGCCAACGATTAGCATTTTCTAATTTATCTCCATCTTACTCTTCCAAGGCTTCTACTGCTTTTGCTCGGCAAATATCCGATAAAATAGAATATGATAATGCCAACTCACCCCATTCATCCCCTTTTTTTAATTTAGAGATTCTTTTTTCTAACCTTTGTAATTCTTGATCTGCATAATAAATATCAATGAAATCCCCAAATGCATCAACCGGTTCGGATATTGAATTAACAATTACATCCTTGTTCAATCCACAATGTCCACATTTAACTGTTGCAATCGCAGATTTTCTAATGTTTTCTACCTTGACGCTTTTTTCTCCGCAATTAGGGCATGTAAAGATTTTTGGTACTCTCTTTACTCGTTTATATGATTGCTGCTTTCTTTTTCTTCTTCCCATAGAACTTCACGTGAAAATGATTACAATAATGATATGTAAACCAAAACTAAAAAAATTTAGCTTTTTTAATGAGAAATTAAAGGAGACCATAAAATTTTTTAGGAATGCTTAATTATGACAATTACTCTTTTTGAATGAAATGATTAATTAAGGTGAGTGGACAATAGGCATGGAACATAAGTCTCTATCAATAGAAGAAGATGAAAATTTGTTAATCAGGATCCTTGATAATGTAGATATGCGTTATATTATCTTATATATGTATATCATTCGGAATGATTTATTAAAGGATCTTAGTGATTCTGAATTGATAAAATCTTATGAACGAGTTTTAATCTTGGATGAAATATTTAAAAATAATGTAATTGAATTTTGGGATGAAGAATTTATTGAAATAATACTAGATCTAGGTATATTTAAAAATATTAGAAGCTTAAGAGAGTTTAACACATTAGAAGGAGATTTTATCCTAAAATTAGGAGAAGAAACCATTACAATTGAAAACGACACTATTTCTATACCTGATGATGTTCTCTTCTTAATTATAAAAAAAAAATTCAAGTTTTTAACCAGAAGGAATTTCAATCTCGCACTTACGAGATTGAAAAGTGTTAGTTGTGAAAAAAGCAGTATTATTCATCCATTTATTTATGAAATTGGAGATCATGACTATACCCTTTCTAATGATCTCTTTTATATATTAGATCAATTTGGTAATATTTATCAAGCAGTTAAAATTGAAATTACAATTGAAGGATTTTATCAAAGATTTGAAGAATTACTTGAAAAAGGCAATAAATTTATAGAGATATTTGATCCCGTTTTAAATTCTAAATCAGGAATGAAAAAGATTGATGAAGCTCTAGAACAAGAAAAAGAATTTATATCATTTTTAAAGGATTCAAAAATTCAACTTTCAGATAAATTTAATTTAGATAATATTGAAAAATCAGATGATACATATAAGAAATGGTATAAAGAATTAACCATTTTATTAAGTTCTAGATATGAATTAAATAAGATTCAAGATCAGTTGAATGAATTAAGAAGCTTATATTCAGGTAAAAAAAAAAAGAATAATTATCTTAAATTCATTGAAAAAATCTCATTTAATGAGGATGGAATAGTAAACACTATTCAAGACACACTCATTAAATTAAGAAAAGAAATTGTTGAAATTAATAATCAAATTTCGGATTTTACTAAAAAAGAATTGAAGTTATTAAATTTAGATTATGAAAGAATAATAATCGAAAGTAAAGATGAATAATTATGAAATGTCCCTCATGTAATGTTGAAATGGAAACCCTTGTAGCAGGTATCTTTCAATGCCCTCAATGTAGAAAGATAATAAAACCTAAAGATAAAACAAGTGAAGAAATTTCAGATGAGGCCGAGGAAAAAGAAGGATTTTTAGATGGTGATTATTTCCACACCCAACTAACTTTAAATAAAGATTATGAAATTTGTGAGAAAGGGATAATTATCAATAAAACGGAAACTAGAGTGATAGCAGCTCTAATTTGCCATAGTGCATTGTTAAAAAGTGAAAGATACGTCCGAATTTCATGGTGGAAAACTTACCAACATGCCGGAATGCTCAAAATTTATGATAATCCCGTTTTAAATAACTTAATTAAATCTTTGGAGAAAATTGATGAATCTTTTGATGAATTATGGAATTGGAAAGGAAGTTATGGTAAGAAGGCTCCAGAAACTGAAGAAGATTTAGAAATAAAGAAAAAATTAGACATTATTAAATATCGTATACTTGAGAATAAAACCTGTCCAAATTGCCAAAAGAAAATGGAAAAACACAAATCTCATTATATCTGTCAACATTGTTCAGAAATTGTGATTCTAGAAGGATTTAATCAACCAATTTTTAATATCGATTCTAAAGATCTTGATTTGCGATTTCACAGTAATTTTCCAATTAATTTTTACATGCCTACAAGTGGAATAACCTTAAAATGGCTTGTAGGTGAATGGAAAGCGATTGTTGTTATATATTCAAATAATAATCCTAATAAACGTTGGCTTAGATTTTATTGGTGGACTCGAGATTTTAGTAAATTAATTAAGTATGGACAGAGAGAGATGGCCGAAGGTACTCAAATGGGATGGAAAGCGCAAAGGGGAGTATCTTCTCCAAACATTTATGATAAAAAGATTATTAGACCATTGATTAATGCTCTGAAAAAGATATCTGATGAGTTAAATTGGAACTAAAATAGGAAGAGAAAATGGGAGAAAGAATAGATTCATCTTGGCGAGACCTCTTACAATCCTTTGAAAAAGGACTTGAATTAGCAATTGACCAAGTACAAAAACGAGATGTTGAAAATATACCTGGAGCAAAAGACGCATTAGTTCAAAGGCTTGAAAATATGAAATTACATTTCCCAAGGAATAATGGGGATTTATTTAATAAGGCAGTAAATGAAAAAATCCAAAATTTTTTTTTCCCTAAAACTAAAAATTTCTCTGAAGCCTTTAGTAAAATTTTAAAATCTCGAACCCATGAACAAGATTTTATAATAAATGAGTTGCTTAATGGTTTTGTCACCTCAAAGACAAAAGCAATCGCCTCGGGAACTCAAACCCCTATTATAGATAGAATGGTAGAAGCTTTCAGTAAGAGAAATGATTTTCATATTGTAGACCATCAATTTTATGCTATGTTTGGGGATCCAAATAAACCACGACACTATATTAAAAATCAACTTGAAGAACTTGTCAACATGTTTGGATTAGTCTCTAAGAAACTTGTCGTTGAGAAAGATGTAAGACGAAGCGAGGAAAAAGTTTACACTTTTTACACCTTTCCTGATGATATTATAAAAATTCTTGAAGAAAAATACTTGGTACTTGATTCTAAATTAGGATATGCTTACGTATCCGAGAATTTTGATAGAAACGTGTTTATATGCATGTTTTTAGCAAATATAGCAATTAATAGTGATGATATTGAAAAAATTGGAGGTTCTTATACCATAAACGGAATTTGTGCTATTTTTGCGTTAGTTTTACTATTGAGTTTTATGCCAAAACTATCCGTGGATGAAACAAATCCAATTTTAAATGATCCTGGTTATGATGATAGTAATATGAGCGTTATTCCAAAATCTTGGATGATGCGACAAGTATTAGAGCCATTATTTGAACCACTGATAAAAATAATTGCTTATAGATTAGGGGGAGGTTTGTGGTTATCAAAAATTATCGATTCAGAAATAAATAAAAAGATTCACAATCAAATACGTTTCCTATTAAAAGATGTTAATAAATGGGTGTTGGGTGAATTGGTACGTGTTGAGATTCCAATTTTTGTAGAAATTGCTAATATCTTTACAGAAATTGTAGTTGGATATGATAAAGAATAAATTTACCATTAAAATGAAATATTATGAGTTACACAAAAAAACCTACAAGAAAATCTGGTCGTAAACGTGATAAATGGACTGATATTTTACCAAGATACCTTACTTTTATCAGTCATATGAGACCAATACTTAGAGAAACAAGAAAAATTATTAGAGATTTGGATGCCGATTTATTGATTGATACAGAAATAATAGATAAAATTCGTGAAGAAGAGGAAAAGAGAAATATCAGAAAAGTGAGAGCATTATCAGAATTTTCTGCAATGTATCGATCCAATGTCTATGAAATAATCAAAGATTTTATCATTAAATATAGAGGAACAATTCCAATTATTGATATTAAAGATTACATCATTGAGTTCTTACATGAATCCATTGGTGCTCTATATATTTTAAGACATATAACTAATCCAGATCAAAAAAATCTGGATGATACATACCTGTATTCTCTTAGCAAATATATAGAAAAGCGTTTATTTCCTAAAGGTGCAAATTTAAGAATGATATATGAAAAACTTCTTAAATTTTCGAATGAATACTATGAATGCCAAAGACATTTGTTGCAATCACATACCTATTATAGAGAGAAACTTGATGTTTCTGACTCATTTGAAATTCCTGGCATCTCTCCAAAAATATATCAAATAATAAACAACATTACATCATTATTTAATCTTGATCCTAGTTTTGGGGTTTTTCCAGAACAACCTGATTATGAAATTCCAATGATTTTAAAAAGTGAAGTCTTTTTACCTTATATTGACTCTATTGCTAATGCTGAAGAGGAATCTATCGAAAATTTAGCTGAACGAATTGGTATGCGATTAATTGATGATCTTTTTTTAGCACCCAAAGAGGAATTTGTAAGTATATTAGAGGAAAATAATTATTTAAGAACAAATAAACAATCTGATGGAACAATAAGATATTTTCCTCAATTCAGTAATGAAACCCTTATCTTGCATTATCTTGCTTTTGTTTCTCAACGTAGAGGTTTTTTATCAAAAGAATTGATTAATTGGGTTTCGATGAATTTTGCATTTTTGATATATATGGGGATTTTAAAATGGAAATTATCAGATGAGAATATCTTTTATTCAATATTTAAAGATTTACAAACTAATGAAAAGATTTTACCTTATTTAATGAAGCTAATTTGTTTTCCTAATTATCTTGGATTAGATAAAATGAAGATAAGAGACTCAGTTCAATATAGGAAGGAAATTTTTAATTTTATTGGGTCGCAAATTGATAATTTAAAAGAACTCATTGATGAAGTCGCACTATTTTGTGAAAAATTTGATAAAGAAAGAAAGAAAAAATAAATAATAATATACCGAAAAAAGAGATGAAAGAAAATATCAAAATTAAAAGATGATCTTGAAAAGAAAGTAATATACACGGATGATGTTATCAAGGATAGACTTGGAAAATATGGTGCAGTATATTTTCCAGAAGATATTAAAGAATCCGTCGATGATATATTAGGAAATGAGACTATCAAAGACCTTCTTGAAGAATTCTTCAAAGCTTTAAATAAATATTATGAATTCGTGGAACAATTAAAAAATACCACGTTAAGTCCAAATCTCACTGTCCTTTTATATGGCCCTCCCGGAACGGGTAAAACTTCACTAACTAGAGGATTTGCGAAAAAGTATGGCGTGCCAATTTGTGTAGTTGAGTCAGATCGCCTTGTTTCACCGTTATTAGGAGATACTATTAAAAACATACGAAATGTGGTGGAGTTATCCTCAGAAATTTCTAAAGAGAGGGGTGCTTTTGTTTTATTTTTTGATGAAATTGATGCTGTTGGGTCAGAACGATCCAACACTCATGAAGTAGGAGAGATCAAAAGAGCTGTCATTTCGTTTTTACAGGTAATCGATAGAGTTAATTATGAAGGTGTGCCATTAGCGATATTTGGAGCTACAAATCACCAACATCAATTAGATTCAGCAATATGGAGGCGTTTTACATTTCATTTCAGATTTGATTTTCCGGATTATAATTTAAGAAAACAGATAATTGAGGGGTTTTTAGCTAAAATCAAACGAGCAAAAATAGGAGTCGATAATCAAATTTTTACTAGTTTAAATGAGGAGTACAATCGCATGCAAAAGATTGAAAAAGAAATAGCAAATAAAATGGGACAGAAAGTCACAGAATTTGACGATATGATATTATGGAATGAAATTTCCAAGAAAATTAAAGGAGAGGGGTTATTAAAATTGACTCATGGATATTCTGGATCTGATATCGAAAGAGGAACTAAGGTTGCATTATTAAAAGCGATTTCTGTTGAACTCCTAACTTACGATCTATTCTACGATTCCTTAAAATTAGTTGGAGGCACAGCAATCCATGTCGAACGTCAAAACACCCTAGCAACTACGAGAGGATTTATATTAAAAGATGAAGGAAATGAGAAAAAACATAATAGGGATAATAAACCTCCTGAAATATAATCCCGTAACATAAGAATATGATAATAATATTGATGAAATATGTCAAAAGATTACGTTCTTGATTTAAATAGAATTAAAAGCATTACCCAACCGTTAACAACCCTTGAGAATGGATTAGATTCCCTTTTCTCTTTAAAAGAACAAATAGAACAATCAAGAAAGGGTATCCATGAAAATTATTCTTTTAATGTTGATAAACAACAAATTAATCAGTTGTTAACTCTACTTCAAGAATTTCATAATGAAATAACTCAAATAACTAACAAGAATATTGCTAATTTCCTTGCTTTTCAAGATAATTTGTTGAAAAAATATAGGGAACAATATAAAGATCATTTACTAAGATTGAAAATTGATCAGGAAAAAAGTAAAAACCTTGGTCTTTACTTAATTGCCCAGAAAAAAATAAGCAAGGTGGATCACCAGATTTCCTATGTTAACTCGATTATTCTGGATGATTGGTTTAATCTTTTAGATTCTTTAAATCAAAACTCCCTTTTTTTGAGTTTAATCCATAAAATAAGAGATTATTATGGTGAAATCACTCATAATAGATTAAAAATGGAATTAGAAAAGATCCCAGAGGAATTTGATATCGTGATCAAGAATGAATTCAAGAATGCTTTTAAAGAAGACCCTGATTTATCTTTTGAACAATTCTTTAATGAATATGAAAAGTTGTTAACTGCTTCTGATCTAAGTACAAGAAGAAAACTCTTGCAAAGAGTCAAGGAAAAAGAAGAATTAGAAAAATTAAAATTAAAGCAAGCAGAGCAAAAACAAGGATATAAAGATTACTTAAAATTATCTGCAAGAGAATTTGAAAGACGAAGGAGGAAAAAATCAAGAGAAAAATTAAGTGAAGTAGATATTCCTCTCAATACATCAAAAAAATTAGAAATTAGTGAAGAAGTATCTGAGAAAATAGAACTTTTTAAATCTCAATTCGAAAAAAAATTTCAAGATGATTATTTAATAGAAGTAGACCAAGAACAAGATCCGTTAGACTTGATTAGAGAAAGGAAAAAACTGAAGGAAGAAGAGTTTAAGAAATTCAAAAAACATTTTGATCAGGAAGAAATAAATGACAATTGAGGATAAATATAAACAAATAACTATAGGAACGCAGAAATATATTATTCAAGATAAGTTGACTTTGATAATAGGAAAGATTAAAGAAGATGACTTAATCTCATTTAAGGATGAAAATTTAGTTGATTTAATCACAAGTTTAGATCCATTACCAGTAGAGAATATTATTAAAAATCTAGAATCAGATTACCCAGTTATTAAAAAATCAATCAATCTCTTGAAATACTTAAAAGATTATCTTAAATCCGTCGAATTAAATGCCGATTTAATCACAAAATATAATAATTTGACTCAGAAAATCATTCTTTCATTTCAATTCATATTTCTGAATAATGAAAAATCTCAACTTAATAAAGAATTAGAGATCGCAAAGACCTACAAGCAATCAAATGAAATACAAGCAATTTCAGATTTATTGGAAAAACTAAATAAATCTTTAATACATGATAAAACCAATTTAAATTATTTGGAGCAAGATTACCAAAAAAAGAAAAATCAAATTGATAAGATAAACCAAGAAATCCAAAAGGCAAATGATATTTTAAAAAATTTGACAAATAAGAAAAAATTATGTTTTAGATATATCAATAGCATCACGCGTAATATGGATGCATCATCAAAAATTATAAAAAATGAAACAGAAATCAATTCAACCTTAGAATTAGATCCTAAGTTAACCAATGCTGAGAAAATTAGAACATTACAAATTAAAGCAAGAGAAATACAGCATGAAATTAACAAGCAAAAATTAAAAATCGACGAAACTCAACTTAGGTGTGACAATTTATCACCCCAATTTAAAATCATTAATGATGATTATGAAAAACTAGTTCGTTTGATTGAAGAAGATGAAAATAAAGTAAATAGAAAAGAAAATGAACTGAAAGAAACAATATCAAGTTTAGATGATAAATTGAATGAACAATTACTAAAAATCGATTTTAGGTCTATTCAAACACCCTCCCAAATAGAACTAGCATTATCAGATCTTGAATTGAGAATGAAAACAATTTTAACAAACGAAACGTTCGTTCAGGATAATTCTCTTAAAGTAGAGGAGTCATTAAAAGACGTTAATAAATTAATTAATTTTTCAAAGAAAAATAAAATAACAATTTCTAATGCTGATCAAAAATTCGCCGACATGTTTGAAGGTTATTTCACATTAGAGTCTAATGTGAGTAAATTAGAGGAAACACTCAATTTATTATTAAGTGAGATAAATTTACGAATAAACCTAGAAATCTCAATCACAGAAGGATATACAAAATTATTAATTCATCCCCAATTTGCTAGAAATAAGGTACATAATTTACAGTTTGATGACTTAACTACACCTGAAAAGATTTATTTTGTAATTGTAATGCAAATATCAATAAAGATGCTCCAAAAATCAAAAACAATCCTTATATCAAATACTTTTATTCCCGATTCTTATAATAAGCGAGGATCGATATTCAGAACAATTCGAAAGTTAGCTCAATCTTTTGAGAGAAATTCGTTTTTCAACGATTATACTTTCATCTTTATCATTTCAAATTTAGAATTAAAAAAACCAATTGAAAATATAAAAATAATAAAAATTAAAGATAGTGATTAGAAATTTATGGAAAATCAAGATATTGAAAAAACCGTTAGAATAATAACAAAACTCATTTTAACAAATCCTCAAAAATTAATTAGAGAAGAAGACTTGAAAACCCTAAGTAGCAAGCACGATTTTGAGGATCTTATCAGTGATGTTTACACCAATTTACAAAATGTAGGATTTGAACTAATAAAAACAAAATTTTTTGACCAAAGCTTCTATGTGCTAACCACCGATGGAATGGATGATACCATCTCACCCTCCCAATATGGAATTTTAGCATTGATAACTGCTCTTAGTAAAGAACTAGATGAAAATTTGCCAATAAAAGATATTAAAGAATTGTTTTCCGACGTATGGAATTCAGATGTTAAATTTTTAATTGATAATGATTACTTAAGAGAAAATGAGGATTTAGCCATCATTAGAGTTACACCACTTGGGAAAGCCATACTAAAGAATATAATTCAAGATCTAAGACTAAAAAACTTGCTTAATGTTTTTGAAGAAGAAAAACCTTAAAATGGAAAAAAAAATAAAAGATGCGACTATTTCTCAATATCTAATATAAATTGCTCATAAATTTTCTTAACGCGATCTGCAGATGGTCCAGAACCCCTCACTCCGTTCTCGTCAACAATTATCTTTCCATTGAGTATTGAAATGATATTTTGATCTTCTATGTAATTAACGTGTCCTGAGAATATTTTTCCGATCCTCTCTGATAAACCCTTCATAGGGAACGGTTCATCCTCTATACTCACAAAATTATAATAAGAGCTACGTATTAATAACTTAGGAAAAGGATGATTCTTATCATTCTTTGCATTCACAAGTATGAGGTTTGAATCTTCGGATACTCCTTTTAATTGACCCACAAAAAAACCATCTCCCACTAAGTAGACCTTAACGATCTTATCAATGAGTAAACCTAATTCTTGATTATATGATCTAAGCGACATGTTTATGATTAATTTTGATTATTTTCAATGTTTATTAATATTAAATATGATCTTTCGCTTTTATTTTTAATTTAGTTCTGAATAAGATTTCTTATATTTTTATATTAAGAAAGGATTAAATTAATGAGAGTTGATATATTCTCTCCAGATTGAGCACTCGTGGTAATTACTTCTAAATCAGGATTGATTTCTTTAGCATCAGAAATCATTTCATCTATGTTTATTTCCATAACATCCATTAAATCTATTTTATTAATTACAGCTATATCTGAATATTTAAATAATATTGGATGTTTTCTTATTACCCAAGGGCCTTCCGTGATGGATACAACGACAATTCTTTTGTCAGCCCCTAATATAAAATCGGAAGGACAGATAAGGTTTCCCACATTTTCAATAAAAATAGTATCATAATTATTTAAATCAAGATTTTTTAGCACCTGGGAGATATGATAAGAATTTAAGGCGCATTCCCTTCCAGTATTCACTTGTATCGTTTTTGCGCCATGTTGTTCGATCCTGTCAGCGTCAATTCTTGTTGCGACATCACCATTAATAACAAGTACTTTATTATCATCGGAAATTCTACTCACTATTGCCTCTAGTAAAGCTGTTTTTCCTGCTCCAATAGCACCTACAATATCAAAAGATTTTATGTTATATTTTCTAAATAATTCACTATTATTAGATGCTAATCTCTCATTATTTCCTATTAAGTCTTCGTTTAACTCGATAATTTTCATAATATTTCTCTTGGTATCTTTATTTTATTATCTTCTTGTTTGATATCGAAATAAGATATAAGCTCCAATAATTCCACCTAAATCAGGGAGATAGATTATGAAGGAGTAGAAAGGACTAAATAATAACGGGAAAATCCTCAGTAAGACAATAATAATTAAAAATGTTTTTCCTTTCAACCTTACTGGAATAATCATCATTAACGCTGTTATTTCTTGATTCATTATGGGGAATATTGAATATGAAATCAAACCTAAAATGCCTCCCCAAGCGAATCCCATATGAATCGGTACTAAATTTATTGGAAATAAACCAATCAATGTAAATCTAAAAAGGATGAATAACAGAAGAGAAAAAAAACTGGATATCATGA
Organism: Promethearchaeota archaeon; assembly: GCA_030667705.1. Taxonomy (GTDB): domain Archaea; phylum Asgardarchaeota; class Lokiarchaeia; order Sigyniarchaeales; family SOKP01; genus SOKP01. Next base: position 11,308 of record DAOUVJ010000053.1, read on the forward strand.
AAAGTTTGAAAAGAAAGGATGATCCAAATCGTATTTCAATAGATCTGGAGAGTAAATACGTGAAAAATAGCATTATTGCTAGAAAAAATATATCAATAAATGCATAAGCGCTAAATAGTTCAATTTCCGTGATGAAAAGAGAAGTGAGAATCGTTTGAAATGCGAAATTATTTATCAATCCACTCAAACTAAAATAAATATATAATTGAAGATCGTATTCTGCAAAGATTGATGCAACTATAGAAAAGACTAAAATAAAAATCAAAAGCGTTTTTGTCCCTCCAAAATTCGCACTCCAATTATTTGTGCGTTTTACTCTTGGTACAAAATGTTGATCTTGTCGTTTTAAATAATTATTCAGTTGTCTTTGCTGTTTAGATTTAGATTTTAACTTTTTTGTTTTAATAAGTAAAGGTTCCCCTCCAGTAGAAGCTTTCGGCACCAAGGGGACATGCTTTAATTCAAATGTACACTGATGATTCTCAGGCAATCTATGTTTCTTACAAAAAATGCCCCCACAATATTTACAACGAAACGGCAAATATCCAATTGGATCTCCACAAAATTCACAAAAGGCCATTATCTTGCGATATACAAATATATTTTCAAAATATCATGAGATTCATTGATATTTTATCATTATATTATATAAAAAAATGATTCTGTTAAATTTTATCATATTGGGATATATATATCTGGTGTTGATATACTCATCATTGTTATAACTAATAGGATTGCTAAAGGTATGATGAGAGAGATATAAACTTTTTTGTTCCACTTCCAAATATTCTGACCATCTAAAATACCCACCGGGATCATGTTAAATAAACCAAGCATGAAATTAAACTGAGCACCATACCCAATAAAATAATTCAATGGATATAATGCAGTAGGCAATATGTAGGAAATTAGTAACAAAATAGAACCATAAATCAAATTAACAAGTGGTCCAGCAGCTTTACATAATCCCGTTTTCCTACTTATTTTATCTAAACCTAAAACAACTACCGCTCCGGGTAAAGCCATTCGTCCCAATGTTATTAGTGTCATGAGCATTCCATAAGTAAGCAATCTAAATTTTGTTTGTAAGCCAAAGTGAAGTGCTACCTGCCGGTGACCAAATTCATGAAAGAGAAATGCTGTCATGTAAAATGCTGAAAGTATGAACCAAGCCCATATTAAACCATATGATAAAACGTCAAAAAAAGACCAAAGTCCAATAACAAATATTATGGTGCTTGCGATTAATAAATGTACTAATTCAGATTTATGGGCTAATAGAATCCCTTTAACCTTTATTCCAGAATTCGGATCAAATGCATTATCAGGAAGGTGTTTTTCTTGCTTATACCACGTATATGTACCGTCAGTGGTTCCTCGAATTATTGAACTTCCTTGTACAGCTTCAACCGTGGGTGATTGATATGAGGAAATGACTGATTGAGGGGCTGTTTGAAATGTTTGAACATTTAAAGACTCTTTAACTATATTACATTCGTGGTCTATTGGATTTTTATGAAGAAAACAATAATTCTGACCACATTGAGTACAATTATGTATTTCTGGAACAACTTCTCCGCAATGATAACATGTTGTTATGATGGAAAACCTCTTTATGATAATTTAATAATATTTTTTTATGATAATTTAATAAAAATAATTTGATATATAAAATTCTATGCTTTTAACGTTAATCCAAATTGTCAACAAAATAGATTTATTAAGATGTAATTGGTTAATTAATTACATTCAAAATTATTGAATCTGGAGTAGAATTTAATTATGGGTGATGAAGAAACTAAGCAAGATTCTGAGGATTTAAAAAAAGAACGAAAAAATTTAGAAGAGCTAGGTGTGAATAGTACTTGGAATCTCCTATCTGATTTAGCAAAAAAAAAAAAAGATGATGATTAAAAATTAAAATCTTATTATCATAAATTTCTTCTATTAATTCACAATTGCTTTTGTTAGATTCAAAAAATAATTTAAAGAGGAATTATTTTAGAAAATAATAAAAACCTTAAAATTTGGTCGATTATGGGAAGTAAAGTTGTATATTGTCCAACATGTGAAGAAGAAGTAGAGTTAAGACGCAAAAATTTTGAACACATTTACCATGAGGTATTGTGTTTCTTAGTAACGCTCACTGCGGGATTAGGATTCTTCGTGTATCTTATTATAAAATACTGTAAAAAGAAAAATCGTTGCCCGAATTGCGAAACTCAATTTGATTTAGACAACCTTCCCAATGTATTGGAGAATACCTAATTACTAAGTATTTTAATCTTCATTTCCTTCTTACATCGCGGGCAAATCTTATCTTTATCTTTAAGGGTTTTCTTTTTTAATGTTTTTTTATACTTACACTTCGAATCTGAACAAGTTAATGCAAATTTAGTCAATAAACGTGAGTCTTTAATAATATCTACTTCTGGTGGTTGAAATTCGAATTCCTCAATTGTTTCCTCCACTTTTTCTTTTTTTGGAGGCAGTTTCTTTTTGACTTTTTTATTATCTTCATCATTTTTTATCCATTTATCTAAGCTCACGATATAATCACTGATTTTGTAACATTTATTGGAACAAAATAAAATTATGTGTTAATATTATTACTTATTTTTACTACAAATAATACTATTATTATATAAAAAAGAATAAAAATAAAAAATGGTTTTGATTAAAGTTTTTTTCTAAAAAACTTGCTCTTTACCTTCTATTAAACGTTTCCTTAAAATTATTAGGCTTTCTTTTCTCAGCATTTCTTCACTTACTTCAGCAGCTATTTTTTCTATGCTGGCAAAATTAACGTTTTCAGCTGGGATCAATTCAATTGAATTTATCCAAGGATCAGTTATGGGACGTCCAATTTGAGATAGTAGTTTAACATGTGCTTCAACGATATCTCCTTCTCCTCGCTTTACAATCTCTCTGGACATATTTGTTGCCAATATATTGTATATTTTTCCGACATGATTTATAGGGTTTTTTCCACAAACAGCTTCTAAACTCATTGTACGACAAGGAGTTATCAAGCCATTAGATCGATTTCCTCGACCAACTTCACCATCATCACCTGCTTCTGCGGAAGTTCCTGTGATTGTAAGATAAACTAATCCTTTTTCAATGTTATCACCCACATTTACTTGACAAGTGACTTCTCGATCTGGTATTATTTTTGCCGCTAAATCCAAAATTGTGTCTTTTATTTGGGAAGTATAACTTACATATTCATCAAGATCGTTTATATATTTACTAACCATTGCTGATGCGATTGTAATTCCCACTTTATTCCCGATTCTTGAAGTCATTACCTTGATATCTTCACCTGAAGCTTTACACTTATCTTTAAATTGTGGAGAATTCAGTAATCTTTCAGCTTCTAAGGTTATATTCTCAACATCAGAAAAGGGAGCAAAACCTACTCCGAAACTTGTATCATTTGCTAAAGGGACATCATCAGAATGATGTGATGAGTCAAAAACCCCTGTTAAGTCGATTGAACCCGGACGAACAGCATAGTCAAATTGAATATCTCGATTTAAATCGAGGTTTCTAAAAATTTTATCTAATTCAATTCGTTGGGTTTCGAGGCATATTATCGCAACAGGTACATAATCTAACTTAGATTCAGTTCCACACTCTGTAAGAATTTGATGGATAGCTCTTCCTACGATTAGAAAATATTGAGGCTGGATTATCATTCCTCCACCATAAGTAGGTTTCGCAGTTCCTCCAACTAAAGCTGCTTTATCGACATTATGATGGTAAACACGATCATAATGTTCTAAATAATATGCACATAGTGCTCTTGAGCAAGCATCCGCGACGGCATCACATACGGAATCTGGATGCCCTATTCCTTTTCTTTCAACTATTTCTGGATTGTCACTTTTTTCGATTGGTAAAAAATTTGCATTTGTTATTTTTAACATGTTGCTAAACCAAGTTCTTATATGTATAACTATGTTTTTATATTAACTATATTTTTAAATTAATGAGCTTATTTAATAATTATTGAAATGAAAATAACTCTGCAGCATTTTTTATGCATTCAGATTATACTAAATAAATTTTATGGATAATTAGAATTAGGCATGAAAATCCCAGATTTACAAAATATCAAGAATTTAAGGAAATCATTGAACATCAGTCAGAAAGAACTTGGGCAAATCTTAGGTATCCCGCAATCAACAATCTCTCGAATCGAAAATGAGACTATGGACCCTCCATATTCTAAATTTAAGAAGATTTATGAATTTTTAGAGAATGAACGTAGGAAGAGAGAACAAACAGAAAATATTGCTGCTGATATTATGACAAAACAAATTTATAGCATTGACTCAAACTCAACAATGAAAGATGCAATGAAAATAATGAATAAATATAGTATTTCTCAAATACCAATATTAGAGAATAATGGGCAGAATCTAGGGAGCATAACTTCTAAAAAAATACAAAAACTCATCATTGAAAATCCAGAACTTATTAATACCAACGTTTTGAATTTTAAAGAATTACCATTTCCAGAAGTGGAAAAAACTTGGAATGTTAAGGATATTTCAAATCTTTTGGTGAATTATTCAGCTGTTTTAGTAAAAGAGTTCGATGAGTATTTGGGGATCATAACTGATTCGAATTTTCTCAAATTAACACTAAGGTAATTTGAATTAATTCAGAAATAATAATTCAGAAAAAGCCTTAAAAGGATAGCATTATTATATGAGTAGAATTTTTTAAGAATTTCATATTTCAAGTATTGTAGATCATGGATAATATTATTGAAAATATCAATTTTATATTGAAAAAAGCTAATTTTGAAACATTTTTACTTGATAATTTCAATGAAAAAAAGAATAAATTTTGTTTTGATCTATTGGCAAAAAAGCAAGGGACTATTTTTAGCGTCAAAATATTTTCAAATATTGATAATCTTAATACAGACTTGGTAAATGACATTAAATCGCTATCATTATTACTTAAATCAAAGCCTTTGCTGATAGGGCTTAGAAATAGATATCAAAAATTAGAGGATAATGCCGTATACATGCGTTATGGAATGCCTTTTATTTCAATTAATACTCTTGAAAAAATCATAGAAAATGATGAATATCCGTACATATTGGCTAGGCGAGGAGGAGGCATTATTTTCTTGGATGGGCAATTAATGAAATTGAAACGAGAATCCGAATCAATCTCACGAAAAGAACTTTCAGAAAAGTTAGGCGTGACGAAAAGAACAGTTTGTGCTTATGAAAATGATAGTATGCGACCCTCAGAGAGTATCGCTTTAAAAATTCTTGAAATATTACACGATAATATGATCCTAAAAAGGATGAACCCTTTTGGTTGGAAGATAAAACATGACTTTAAAGAATCATCTATTAGTGAAGAGAAAGATTTAAACCCTTTTGAAACTCATATACATGATATCATTAAGGATATTGGAATGTCAACATACTGGTATAGTAAGGGACCCATCCCATTCAAATTATCTATTTTTTCCCCTTCTGAAAAACAAGTTAATTTTTATCCAATCTTTTCAGGGATCTCTGAAGATCAAAAAAAAATATCAGAAATCAATTTAAAATGCTTGAAAATGTTCACAAATTTGTTTCAGAAAAAAAGTCTATTAATTGTAACCAACGACATTAAAGTTTCTGAAACTATTAAGAAAAACTTTATTCCAATTGTTAAAATTAAAGACTTAGAAAAAGTAGATAACGAAGATGAATTTATCGAACTCGTCAAAGGAACGACAACAAACATCTAAATTGATCTGTGGATTAGATGAGGCTGGCAGAATATAATTCGTATCGAATCATATGTTAACAGGACCTGTTCTAGGCCCAATGGTTATTTGTGGTGTTTGTTTTCTCGAAGAAAATATCAAATCCCTAGAAAGTTTAGGAGTGAAAGATTCGAAGAAGCTAACTACAAGAAAAAGGAGCGAATTATCCACAAAATTAAAATCAATTTGCTTTTCTTATCAAAGTGTGATAATTTCTCCTCAAGAAATTGATGAAAGGATTTCTTTGAGGATTTCATTAAACCGACTTGAAGAATTAAAAATGGCTGAAATACTGAACCATCTAAAGCCAGATTTAGTGTATATAGACGCTGCTGATGTGAAAGAGGATCGATTTGGACAATCTATAGCTAAATTATTAAATTATTCACCAAAAAAAATCATTTCTAAACACAAGGCTGACGATATTTATCCAATAGTTTCAGCGAGCTCAATTATCGCTAAAGATATGAGAGATAAACTCATCGAAGAATTAAAAAAAAAATATGGCGATTTTGGCTCAGGATATACCTCAGACGTACGAAGTACTACATTCCTTCGAGATTGGATAAGAAAGAATAAAAAAGCGCCACCTATCGCGAGAAAATCATGGGAAACTACGATAAAAATAATCAGAGAAGAAATACTTACGAAAAAAATTACAGATTTTATATAAATATATTATAAAATGAATATAATTTGAAGAAAAAAAAAATCGCTTACAGAAATATTATCTAAATTATTTGTGGGCAATTAAAATGATGTGATTTGCTGCATATCTATGAATATTAAAATTTTCGCTTATTTTATAACCTGCTTTTTCTAAAATCTGTTTCTCTCTAGCGTATATTTTCTCCGATTTTTCAATACTATCAATAGATTGGGATTTAATTGCAAGAATTAGAGTTCCTTTATCCTTTAAATAATAATTACAGTTCGCAATAGCAATTTGTGCTTGGTTTGGTTGAGCTATATCTTGATATACTAAATCAATATTTGTAAAAACGGAATTAGCATATTTTTCCGGAAAATTAGCATCTCCTAATATTGGAATAATATTTTTTCTTTTATTGGTGTTTTGAATTAATTGGCGCATGCTACGTTCAGCAAATTCTACTCCATAGATAATTCCATCATAAACTATGTCTGAGAGATGAGATATTGTAGTACCCGACGATGCTCCTAAATATAAGCATTTTAATTCGCTTGATAAGAAATCCACTAAAGGATTTTCCAATATCATTGCAGCTAATTTACTTCTATAAGGATCCCATTCACGATATTCTTCTCCTTTAAATGTAATTAACTTCTCCC
>DAOUVJ010000081.1 GCA_030667705.1 Promethearchaeota archaeon
TACTAAAAAAGCAGCAGAAATCGTGGGTTCCAGATTTTATTATTTGAAAGGTGATCTCGTTCTATTAAACCTTGCACTAATGAGATTTGCTTTAGATAAGCTAATTGGTAAGGGATACACTCCCATGTGGACACCTTTTTTTGTAAAATATGAAGTAATAAAAGCAGCGGCAGAGTTGGCAGATTTTGAAGAGCAATTGTATAAAATTCAAGGAGAAGACTTGTATATGATTGCTACATCAGAACAATCACTAGCAGGTTATCATTATGATGAGATTATTGACCCTGAAAGGTTACCAATAAAGTATGCAGGAACATCTACGTGTTTTAGGCGAGAAGCAGGATCACATGGAAAAGATACGTTAGGTATATTTAGGGTCCATCAATTTGAAAAAGTAGAACAATTTGTTTTATGTAAACCAGAAGAATCATGGGGAATATTTGAAGAATTGATTAGTAACGCTGAGGAAATTTATAGCGATTTGAAAATCCCTTATCGAATTGTAAACATAGCATCAGGAGAATTAAATGATAATGCTGCAAAGAAATACGATCTAGAATGTTTTTTTCCAGCATCAGGAAAATATCGTGAACTAGTATCCTGTAGCAATTGTACTGACTATCAAGCAAGAAAATTAAAGATTAGAATGGGAAAAGTAGGTTCTCAACAAGAAAAACGGACATTACACACGTTAAATTGTACAACAATCGCTACGGAGCGTACAATTTGTTGTATTTTAGAGAACTATCAAAATGAAGATCATTCAATCACGATTCCAGATGTTCTTCAAAAATATATGAATGGGAAAAAAAAAATTGCATCTGCATCTCCATCAAAAAACACATAAAATAATATATATTTAAAAAAAACACAAAATAAAACTAACTATAATGATTGAAGTATCCTTAGAAGAATTTGAGACTCTCTATAAAGAAAGGCTTGATGCTTTATTCTTTAAAGTTAAAAGAGCAGTGACCAAATTACTAAATGAAGTTAAAGAAAATTTAATTGAAATAAAAGTGTGCATGGATCATTTTATCGAAGCTGGAGAGGAGCGAATTGATGAAAAGGCTCAAAGATCATTACGTTTATTCTCTGATAAAATAAGAAAGGAAATTGATGAAATTGAGATTCCAGAAGAAGAAATGAATTACGAAAAAATCTCTATTCTACTAAATTCTCTCACTAAACTATTCACGAGTATTAACGAAATTGCCCGAAAATCATTACCAAAGTTTCAAAAAGAAGTGCAAGCTGAAATTAAAGAACTAAACTATATCACGCGCAAATTAGGAAAAAGGAAAGGATTGTTAGATGAATTTATGAGGAAAAAATATGGCGATCTAAAAGAAGCTGAAGCCTTGCTTAAAAAAATTCCTAAAATGTTTACATTGAGTGAAAACATTGAGCATGCAAGAGAAGATCTCGATTCATTTGAAAAAGAATTAGAGGAACGAAATAAAAATCAAGAAGAATTAACCAATCAATTAATTAATTTGGAAAAAAATGATCTCTTGAAAGAATTAGAAAAAAATAGTGATTATTTATTTAAATTGCGAATGAAAATCAATGAAAAGCTAAGTTTCAAGAAATCACTAAAGAAGATGAAATTTGAGCTGGAAAAAGGTACGATACATGTACCCAATGTTGATTTAAACTATATCAAAGAATTTCTTAAAGACTCAATCACAACCATGAGTAAAGAAACGAAAGATCTCACCCGATTTTCCAGTTTATTGATTCAACTACGACATATTTTAGAAGAAAATAAATTAAATCTGAAAACTGAAACTAAAGAGAAAACTATTGAACAAATTAATCATATCTTTAGTGAAAAACAAATTTATCAAGAAATTGAAGAACTTAAAGAATTGAATCAAACCATAAAAAATTTCGAAGAAAAGATTAAAGAAGCAGGTATTGCTGCAAAATTGGAGGATCTCAAAAACCAAATTTCAATTAATACTGCAAAATTGGAACACCTCCAAAATGATATTGAAAGGAAAAATAAAGACTATTTAAGATATCTAAGTTCTTTGAAAGATGAACGAGAAGATTTTCAGCAATTAGTAGGTAATGTGCTTGGTGAAGAGGTAAAACTCCTTATAACATTTTCTTTTTAATCACTTGTTTCTTAACTCTAAATCTTTTTATTTCTAACTTTCTGTTATCTATAGCGCTCTTTTTAGTTATCACAAAATTTATATTCTGTTTGAGAAATCTATAAGTTTCACTCTTAACCAGATTAAAAGATTTCAAATACTCATAAGCTAACATCACGTCGTGTTTTATATCAATATCAAATCCCGCTCTGAAAGAATCATATATAGCAGTTTTCAATCCAAGAGTATTAGCTTCATTTAATAACGCAACTAGAGAGGGTGTTGTGGGATGAGAAAAATAAGTTGGAATGATCCCTGGTGGATTTCTACCCAATACTGAGATTCCTGCTGAAACTATAGCAGGACATACAACTAATTGATTTTGTTCAATAAGTTTTACAATCTCTCTAAGATTATCGGGGGTAATTAATATGAGATCTGAAAATGTGATTATCGTGTTCTTAGCATGGTAATCTTGAATTGCTATATTGTTAATGTCTTGTAGTATATCATCAAAACATTTTTGTTGGTTGTTAATCTTTTCTTTTATTGGAATAAATCCATATTCCTCTGCCAAATCTAATATTTCAGAGCTATTACAATATACAAGAGAATTTATCTGTAATTTAATCTGCGAGATTTTAGAAAACAAATCCTTTAACATTGCAATAGTGAGATCCTTTAATTGATCTGGAGTGAATATGTCTCCTAAGCGGGATTTAGTTTTAGAAAGTGATGCTACGGGGATTAATAAATAACTCATGATATGCTAGATTTATATTTGAAAGCAAAGTGACAATGAGAATAATAAAAAATCATAAAATAAATAGTTTGATTTAATTCCAAGATGATGTTTATTTTATCCCTTCCAATATTTTTATTGCTAATGATTCAAATGCCATATTGACATTCTTATTACTTTTAGCGGAAGTTTCGATATATTCAACTCCATATTTTTCAGCGAACTTTTTTCCTTCATTTTCAGAAACTTCCCTTGCGTTTGATTTATCAACTTTATTTCCTATAATTATGAATGGAACATCGCCACTGAGTTCCTTCAATTTTGATATCCAAAATTCTAAATTTTCAAATGATTTTTTGTTTAAAATATCAAATATGACCATTGCTCCAAGTGCTTGGATAAAATAGTATTCATTAGCAAATAATTTATCTTCTTGACCTCCAATATCCCAAAAATAGAGTTTAAATCCTTTTTCATAAATATCTTTTTCTAATTCGGGGTTTTGAAATTGTAGTTTGTTGATCATTTGGCTTAAATCAATTTCTTTTATAAGGAAGTTGGCACCAATGGTTTGATGATAAACTTCGCTAAAATTACCATCCACATATCGAGCTAATAAACTGGTCTTACCTACTCCTGGTTGACCGCAAAATACTACTTTTCCCCTATAAGAAATTTGTAACACCCCAGATTAATTATATTTAACATTATTACGTTCAATTTAAACTTTTTATTTTTATTATATTATATATGTTAATTTTGGATCAAGAAGGGTACGGAATTTTTGGTGTCAACATAATCTCCTTAGTCTCAGCACTGATAAAATGTCTAAACAAATGCTCATAACCTGTTATCTGGTTTTGCTTGCCATTTTCCAACCACAGACCAGAGGTATATTCTGGAGCTTCTTTTACTTGATCTAATGTGGTGAGTAGAAAATCATCATCCACTATAAGCAATCCAAAAGGAATAACAGTATCACCTTCTATAGAATGGACCTTAATTGAAACTTTTAATAATTTTTTAATTTCTCCTTTCAAAAATTCATAATATTTTAATGCGATAACAACTTGGACATTTGTTGCGAATTTCTTCTTCCACAATTCTTTTAAAATCCACTCAAAACCCCCTAATTCGGGCATAAGCAAATCGGGTGTTATTATGAAGAAAATTCGAGTTTCTGCCGAAGTAATTAATTCTTTGATCTTTTTTCTTATTTTATCTCTTGTATCCAGAGACCATACACGAGGTTCAGATTCTTCTTTTTCAATTTCCAATTCCACTATAGCTTTTTCGATAACCAAACTCTTATTAATTTTACTCTTGTAATCTGAACGTATTGATTGAAAAATCTTTTCAATGGGTATAACTTGATAATTAGCTCCTCTTTTAACCGGTTCTTTCTGGATGAATCCTTTTTCTATCAATCTATTTAAACTATCATATACTCGGGCACGATCCACATTTGAAAACTTGGCAATGTCAGCAGGACTTAAGATTTTATATTTTGCAAGAGTTAGTAAAACCTTCGAATCATTTTTAGTAAATCCTAAACCTTGCAGTGAAATCTCTATCTCAGGTTCCGTGAATTTTTCAGTTTTATTTTCCAAATTCAAAAATTCAATCAAAACCTCATAATTTTTTTCTATCTATCTTATCATTTATTTACTATTTTAATGTTTATTTTTCAAAATATAGAAAAATTGATAAGATCAATTATTATAAACCTATCCTATCTTAGAGATCTTCTTTTATAAAAAAATGTGTTAAAACCTTCACTTTTTTTTTTTTTTTTTATTTTACAAATTGCGTTATGTCTAACATTTTTTTGATTGTCATGAAGTATAATCGATCTTCCTAATTGAAATAATAATTCAGTAAAATACAACCATCAGAAAAATTTTATTTATCATTTAATAAAAAATAAAAAATTATTTTATTAGGGGTATTTTGTCGGTCTTAGTAGTTTTAGTACATTTCAGATCTAAAAAATTCAATGAAACAGATCTCCAATAACCACTATTTCGAACCATAACATTTATATAATAGAAAAACGTAGTTATTATTAATTATAAATCTATATTATAACAGTATTATTTAATAAATTGTGGAGGAATATATAAAAATGGCTAAAAAACCGGCAAAGAAAACTGAAACTTATATTGCAAAAGCTCCTATTCGAAGGTTAATGAAAAAAGAAGGAGCAGATTTAGTAGCTGCTGCAGCATTAGATAAATTAATTGAATTTCTTGAGGCTAAAGCAGCAGAAGCAACCAAAGACGCGCACAAAATTTGTAAAGAAGATAAGCGCAAAAGAATTTCTGCTGCAGATGTCAGAAATGCAACAAGATAATTAACTATTATTTGCTATTTTTTTTTTAATTTTATTTTAAACCGAATCAAAATTCATACATTCATTAAGGAGCCTCTAAAAATTTTCAAAAAAACTCTTAGTAAGGAACTTGTTAATATTGGTTATCAACTTTTTTTTTACTGATTCCAAACCCTCTGGTACAACCCTTGTTTTCCCAACAATATCAATGTATCCTAATTCTGCACCATAACGAGGAACAATATGAAAATGAAGGTGCTCAATACTTGCTCCTGCAATTTTTCCTTGATTCATACCTATATTATATCCAAGAGGATGATATAAATCATCTAATAATAATTGTAATCCTTGGATAGTTCGCGAGATATGAATAATTTCTTCCTTAGAAAGATCTTTAAAGTTTAAAAGATGACGGTTTGGAACAACCATTAAATGACCAGGATTATATGGATAGAGATTTAATGATATGAAAAGTAGATCATCATGATATATTTTCAGTGAAACCACTCGATCATCATCATCTCTTACACCGCATAAAATACATTCTATTTTTGGCCGAGATTTCCCTTGTACATAATCTAATTTTCCTAAAGCTTGCAACCAATCTTCAAAAACCATAATATTCTTACCCCTAATGATTTAATTACGAATATAATGTATAATCCGAACCAGAATCTAAATCCTTGGACTTCAGAAGATCTTCTGGTTTAATTTTACCCATGCAATACTCTGACAGTATCATATTACTATATACCATGGCATCAAATACTCGACGAATACTCTTGAAAAATGTATTTTTAGAAAGTGAATCATTTTTTGAAAGGAAAATTTGATCTGAGATTTCATAACGGTGGTTCTGAATATCAATTCGATACAAAACATCTTTTAATAGAAAATGTTTACGTATATCCATAAAGAATTGCATCTTCTTAGGTTTTTGTAATGAATCAAGCGCTTTAACATGAGGGGGTGAAATTTTAGTTCCAACTGAAATGATTAGTAGGTCTTTATTTTTTGGTTCAAATACCACCATTCCTTTTCCTATGGGCCGACCGTGTGGATCTTTCCCCGGAGGATAGATAAATTGAAATCCAAATTCTAATTTAGTGTCTGAAATTTTATTAGGTTGTAGATTTTCATCCGAAAGGTATTCGAGAATGAGAAATTTTATGTTATTTTCTTTTTCTGACATTATAATCTAATAATATAAATTTATGACTCTTTATTTTTGTTTGCTTAATAATGCTGAAAGTAGGTTAGTTGTAAAAAAATATAACATAAAATCATTTAATATTTGCCTTTAGGTCGTGATTGAGGTTTAACTCCTGCATCTATTAGTTTTTGGATATTTTGTTTTAATTCTTCTACTGGAGTGCAATATGTTATTTCTAATTTCTCATAATCCACAAAGATTGTTCCAACAATCCCCAATCCTATTTTGAATTAAATAATTCATGAGAGCATAATCTAATTCATCATTAATTTCTCCTCGTTGGAGGACTTTAGCGATAGTTGGTAGATTAGGCATTATTTCATACCTTTTATTTAAAAATAAAAAATTTATTTAAAGAAAAAAAATATTATGTTTTCAATTCAATTCGAAACCGAAGAAGTGAGAGGTTACTTTATAGCAATCATAGCTATATTATGATCTCAATCTTCAATTTGTACTCGATCTACACTGTGCAAGGCACAATTCATATCTTCTAATTTGTCTCTAATTGTTTCTAAACCGACTTCGACAGAGCATTTAATATTCAAGAAGATTGACGTGGTTTTTTGATCGATCTCATCAGTTTTAATCTGAACGTATGAAACACCCGGTATTTCTTTCAGCGCTAAAGCTACATCCCAATTTGAAGGATTATGTGGTTTTAAAATGTCGAGGTCGAATTCTACACGCATTATTTAATTTTAAACCTATTTTATTATAATTTTTTGATTTTAGTAAAAATTATGTCATTAATAGATTGAATATTATTTATAATTTCTTCTATTTTTTAGATTAGTTTTTCAATTGAATTTATTAATTGGAGCGGAATTTCTTCCGGTTTAATTATTTTTTCGGCTTTCTGAAACATTTCTCGGTTTAAATAAGCAGGAATTCTTGTTTCTAAAGCTATTGAATGAGCACCTACATTAAGAGCGGCTTCTATATCTCTACTTGTATCCCCAACTACGAGAATTTCATCACATTCAACATTAAGACGCCTACAAATATAATTTAAATGATCTGGGTGAGGCTTAAGATTTATTATATCATCTCGCCCTGCAATCACATCAAAATAATCAGTGATACCTACAGTTTTAAGTGAAATTACAGCATTATCATGCGTATTGTAAGTAAAAATTGCTTGTTTGAGATTCTTGTTTTTGGCAAATTCTAATACTTCTTCGATTCCTTCAATTAACGATGCATTTATCGCTGCTTCATGTTCAACTTCTATAACAGTTTCATTAACTAGTTTTAAAATTTGTTTAACTTTATGTTCAGAAATCCCGTATTTATCAAATAGTATCTTCGACATTCTAATATTATCTAATATAGGTAAAGTTATTGATAACTTCTTCTTAGGAATTCCATTATCAGTTAAAAGTTTAATAGCCTTTCTTCTAGCTTTTATAGAGTTAATTTTAAAGTGAATCAATGTGCCATCTAAGTCCCAAATTATAGCTTTTATTGGCATTATTACCATTTAATATAATTATTATTTAATATTTCAGATCGGAATAAATAGGTCCTTTTGGAGTTAATACAGATTTCTTCAG
This sequence comes from Promethearchaeota archaeon, assembly GCA_030667705.1. Classification (GTDB taxonomy): domain Archaea; phylum Asgardarchaeota; class Lokiarchaeia; order Sigyniarchaeales; family SOKP01; genus SOKP01. The sequence continues at coordinate 7,946 of DAOUVJ010000081.1, forward strand.
TTTTACCTGATTTACTGTAAAAATTCCAAAATCGCTCGCTATATTTTCATTAATAATATTCTTGAGAGATGATAAGTTTTTATAATCTATCTTTTCTTTTCTCAGCCTCCCAATGGTTAGATGAGGTTTAAATTGAGTCCTTTTATCTTTTGGAATTTTAAAACGAGTGTATAATCCATTTTCCACGGTCTCTTTAATGTCTTGAAGAAATTGAATATTTCCCTTCATCTTAATCCATAACACAGTAAATTTATTAAATTGACCAACACCTTTAAGAGTATAATCGAGAGTTCGTCCTTTAAACATTGTCAAATTGATTTCGTCTTTTAAGAAATAAAATATTCGAGAAGCTAACTCTTCTGTGATGCTTCCAAGAAATTTAATCGTCAAATGAAGGTTTTCTGGTTTTACTAGCTTAACCCTTGATTGATTTTGCTTGATCCTTGAAGAAAATGATTGGATATTATCCAATGTTTCTGGATCTTTCAATTCAATTGCAATAAATGCCCTCATCATTTTTAATCATTTAATATTAATTATCTACCTTTTAATTTCTTCAGGTAGATAAAACTCATAACGCTTTTTAAACACTTTAGTTTTTAAGAATCTATCAAACTGGCGTACTTTCTGGAAAATAATCCACATACTAGCATCGCTCTTGTAATATTTTTTAATTTCTTCTAAATTCAGAGGTTCAATTTCGAAATCACTTGCTTCTTCTTTGAAAAACTTATTAACTAAATTAATTAGAGAGGGTACGAGCTCTGGTTTCTGTTCTTTATAAAAATTCGCTACAAGGTCGATCGCTACTTTTCTCCATTCATAATATCTTCCCACTGTCTCCTCAAGAAATAAAGCTTTTAATAACCATCTCAGAAAGGAGGGAGCACTCTTTAAAAATAATACAGCTTCCATTGCTTCAGCGGAGTTTATTCTAAACATAGGGGTACTGGTATCTAAATAGTATAATTTTGTATCCATATCAATCTTTGGTGAATTTGGGTTGAATCCAATCACAGCAAAGTTAGAGATCTGTCCATCAAGGCCTACATCAATTTTTTTATGGTTCTTAGCAAAACTCCATACTTTTTTCATTTCTCTCATTGCTAAAAGGATAAGGTTGAAAATATCTTGTTTGGGTAAAACGTGAATTACTCGATTTCCTACAGATTCAGCAGGTATTTTTTTTTGAACACAATAAAACTGAATGTTTCCTCTATTATCTTTAAACCATGCCACATCATAATCAGGAAGATTTAAGCCTATATCTTTTTGTAGAATCCTATTATATTCATTATAAGCCCAGATATGTCTTTTGACTTGTTTTTCAGTATCAAATATGGGGATCCTTTTATAAGCTAATTTCTCGGGATCGTTTACAAGTTCAAATACTAAACTAATTTCTCCATAACCAAGAATGTTAATTGGTACTTGACCACCTTCAGGGTTCAATGTATCAATAGATCGTTCAAGTTTTTTGAGAATATCTAAATCTATTTTCATTTTAGGGTCAACATTAATTAATTAGGATAATAAATTAGATTTAACTTTACATGAATATAAAACTAATGTTTCCGTTGATATTGGAGGTCATAAAATAGAGTAATTGTTTAGTACTTTCCCATAGTTTCAACGAGAGATTTGGCAATACCTATATTTCGACTTGCCATCTCAATTGGTTCCCAAGGCCATTCACAACCAGCAGCATACATGTAATTTCCGCCAGGTTTCCCGTTATTAATAGTTTTTTCGACTTCATTCATGACGTCCTTAACAGAATAACTTGAGCTTCCTAATACTTGAGTATTGGTGTTTCCTCTTATACAATTGCTTGAACCAATTTTTTGTTTTGCGATTTTTAAATCAACTTGATAATCTAAGTCCAATATAGCAGCCTTTGTGCTTGAAACTAATTTTAGCATGTCTTTCCCTTCTTTGTCTATAACTGAATTATCTCCACATATGTGATAAAGAACAGGGACTTCATTTTGGATATAATGAAATAATTCTTTTGTGGCATCTAAGCAACACTTTTCATATCTATTAGGACCGATTTGCGATATTGCAGAGTCTCCAGCACCAATAATGTCAGCTCCGGCCTCAATTTGTAATTTTGCAAATTCTTTTTGAACGGGTAATATACGATTTATCAAGGATTTAATTTTTTTATCCCAATTATCATATCGACATAACATTAACACGTTTACTAAATCAAACAGGCAACATATTTCTGCAAATGGAGCTTCAATCCACCCTACGATACATTGGTTTCCACCTATTTTTTCAGTTAGTTGCTTTACTGCTTTTACACGATTCATTATTCGTTCACTTGAAACTATGTCAGGGATTTCGAGTGATTCAAATTCAGAAATCTTTATATGAGTCTTTGCTACAGGCGTATGACTAGTCCAATCAATTTCCACGCCCCATGCACTAGCTTCTCTGTAAGCATCAGTTGAAACATTAACATGGTCTATCCCAAAATAATTAGAGCATCTTATTTGAGCATCTGCCAGGATCTCTGGATTTTGGCAATATTCAGCATTATAATCAACCTTCATTAATTTAGCTGCTAGATGCATGATGAAAGGATTAAATGGTATTTTTTCAGGAATATCTCCTATTGCCGAAAGTGTTAATTCTAAGGAATTCAATCAAATCATTTCAAATATTATTAAAGCTGATTAAGTTAAGTCTTAGTGATTTAAAAACAATAATAATTTTCTTGGTAGTTTAATTTTATCTTTAATAATCAAAATGAATAGATTTAGGTCAAAAATATGATGACGCAAATTGAAATTAAAAAGGGCATGAATGAAGAAGAGATAGAACTTTTTATTGGAAAAGTCTTAAAAGAATTAAGCTTGAAAGAAAAAGTACATTTAATGTCTGGTAATGGATTTATAAAATATATCTTTATTGATAGAGGATTGTTTAAGCGAGCTATTCCTGGAGGTGGTGTGAATCGTTTGGGAATCCCTACATTCCGATTTACTGATGGTCCCAGAGGTGTTATCATTCCAGGATCGACTTGTTTTCCAGTATCAATGGCAAGAGCAGCTACTTGGGATACCAATCTAGAGGAACAAGTAGGAAATGTAATTGGTAAAGAAGTACGAGCTCAGGGAGGAAATCTCTTTGGAGGTGTGTGTATAAATATTTTGAGACATCCTGCAGGAGGGCGTGCTCAAGAAACTTATGGAGAAGATCCTTTCCTATTAGGTGAATTTGGTGCTGCTTTAGTTCGAGGTGTTCAACAACATAATGTCATGGCTACTGTTAAGCATTTTGCTGTAAACGACCAGGAAAATGCACGTTTTAAGATTGATGTTAAGTTGGATGAGAGAACATTGCGAGAAGTGTACCTTCCTCATTTTAAACGTTGTGTTGAAGAAGATTGTGCAACAATCATGTCAGCATATAATAAAGTACGAGGAGAATATTGTGGTCACAACTCCTACATATTAAGAAAGATTTTAAAAGATGAATGGGGCTTTAAAGGATTTGTGCATTCAGATTGGTTTTTTGGTTTGCGAGATACTTTTAAAGGTATTAATGGGGGATTAGATGTTGAAATGCCCAGAGCGAAATATTATGGTAAAAAACTAATAAAATTAGTAAAATCGGAAATAGTTGCAATAGATCTAATTGATGATGCAGTGAGAAGGATAATCCGAACTACTTTGAAATTTACAACTAAAGAAGATCCCGAAGAATATAATAGAACATTGATTGGTTGTAAAGATCACGTAAGTATAGCTAAGAATGTGGCAGATAAGAGCATGGTTCTATTAAAAAATGAGGCATCGATTTTACCCTTTGATGCAAAGAATTTAAAAAAGTTGGCTGTGATTGGAAAGTTAGCTGATTTAAAGAATACTGGAGATCATGGTAGTAGTCATGTAAGACAGGATAATATAATAACTCCATTACAAGGAATTAAAAAGTTAATGGAACATCAAGTTGACATAATTTATCATGATGGTACAGATATTCAAACCACAAGAACTATTGTAAAAGAAGTTGATGCTGTTGTAATTGTTGTAGGTTATACAAACAAGAACGAGGGAGAATACATAAAAATTCTTGGTAAAACAATAGGTGGAGACAGAGACAATCTTGGTTTAAGAAATCAAGATATTCAGCTCATAAATTCAATTTCAGAAGTAAATGATAACGTTGTTGTCGTACTTATTGGAGGATCAGCAATAATGATGGAGGAATGGAAAAATAACGTTAAAGGGATCATAATGGCTTGGTACTCGGGAATGGAAGGCGGAATAGCATTAGCAGATATACTTTTTGGAAACATAAATCCAAGCGGAAAATTGCCATTTACAATACCAAAAGATCCAAAGGATTTACCATTTTTCGATAAAAATGCTGATGAGATTGAATATGGTTACTATCACGGATATACATTATTTGAAAAGGAAAATATTGAACCCGCATTCCCTTTTGGATTTGGATTGAGCTATACGTCATATAAATATGATAATTTTCAAGTTAATTCAGATGATAATGAAATAATCTCAAGTGTTGACGTGACAAACACGGGATCTCTTAAGGGAGATGAAATTATTCAACTTTATATAGGTTTTGAAGATTCTGAGATTGATCGTCCCAATAAAATCTTAAAAGGATTTACTAGAGTTAGTTTGGGACCTAATGAAACTAAAAAAGTAACCATTAAGGTAAATAAATCAAATCTTGCTTGGTATAATCCGGAAGCTGAGAAATGGGAGATTGAAGATATCAATTATTCAATTTATATCGGGGGTTCCTCAAAAATGAAGGATTTACTAAAAGAAAAAATAAGTATTTAATGGTTTTATTTCTTATTTCTTTTTCCTCTTTTTCTTGTTTGTTGAAATTCAATATAGGCTCCAAAATCCTCATAAGTATCTATATACGCAATTTTTTGTACACCTGCTGTTACACCCTCGTGAACGACTTCGTATCCCTTTTCTTTATATGTTTTTATTAAAGTATCAACATCATCCACATACACCCCAAAATGATGGAGTCCTTCTTTTCCTGCATCTATGAATTCTTTAAAGATACATTCTCCTTCAATTAGCTGTATTAATTCTATTTGAACATTTAAAGATCTGCTAAATCCAATCATTGTTTGAACAATTGATTCTTTTCCTCGATACTTATATTTAGTGGGCTTATTTTCGAGAAATGCAAACTTTGGTAGACCTAATTTTTCCTCAAGAATTTTGGCTTGCTTTTTAATATCTTTGTACACATATCCTAGCTGATTTATTTTTAAATCTCCTAAACTTAGTTCACTCATTTAAAGAATACCTATAATAATTCAGTTTTAATTTCAGAAAATTAATGATAGATTAAATAGATTAGATAGATTAAAATATTTTAATATAGCAGATTAAAAATGGAGCAGTAATATAATGGCAAGACCTCTTTGGTTTGTGAAACTTCTGGAGAAAACGTTCCCTAACATTAAACTCATAGCAAGGTTAACCCGAGTACCCATAGTTGGAAAAATATTTGACCTTTTGCTTTTTAAAGATGATGAAATAATATATTTACCTAAAGATATTGTAATTCCCATTAACTCTGAACTTAATAATCAAGAAGATTTGGTTTTACCTACAAAAGTCTTAGAATATTTTATCAATAAAGCGAATTCTCATTGGATCATGAACTTCTGTATATGTCGTAAATCAATGAAATGTAAAGATTACCCTATTGAATTAGGTTGTCTTTTTTTAGGAGAAGCGGTCAACGATATCAATCCAGAATTAGGACGGTTAGTTTCGAAAGAAGAAGCTTTAGAACATATTAAAAAATGTCGAGACGCAGGA
>DAOUVJ010000074.1 GCA_030667705.1 Promethearchaeota archaeon
CTATGAAATACTACCTAAAAATGTACGATCCTATGAATAACAATTCTGAAATGAATCCGGAATTATATGATAATAAAGAGGAGTTGATGGATGGTTTCACTTTTTGGAATGAGATCAAGAAATATTTCTATTTCTTGTATGGGTTTATTTTTCTCATCTGTCTAGTTCCGATTTTCTTTGGAGTTCCATTGTTAGCAGTACTCTTTCTGGAGTTAATGACAACTCCATTTTGGTTATTTACTTTTATGATTCGATATGTAATCATACCCCATAAAAGTCGATTAGTAAAAAGAATAGAAGAAATCCAAAAGGAAAGGCGTTTCGTGTATGAATACTTTGTTGATAAAATCAACTGTTCAGCAAGGAGCCCTGGATCTATCATATGCTCCTCTTTATTCCTCTATTTATATATTTTAGTTTTAATTTTTGAATTAGCCGATCCTATTTCCTCGGAATTTTTATTTATCTTCGGGATAATCTTCTTTTTTTATGCCATCATTCTTCCAGGCTTTTTCAATAGAAGAAAAGATCGCATTTGGGTAGATCCCCGCAATCAGGGATACATTGTCAGGAAGAAATATTTTTTGTTTCTATTTGGTAAAAAGCAGTACTACAATTGGCCAGATCTGCGAATAGCCGTTTTAGGAGAACACATTCATTTAACTTTTAACAAGGAATACACAACACATTTTAAACCAGAAGATGATGATTACCTCCAAATTATTCCAAAAGCCTTTAAAGCACTAAAAGGTGATAATGATTTAGATAAAATTATAGCCTTGAAAGTCTTATCCCTGTATAGTACAAAAAAAACAGCTAGATTTTATCTCACTTATAGTGTAATTGTAACACTCGCCGTCGTTGAAATTTTTATTTTAATCAATGGTGTTTTTAGATGATTTTCATATTGAATAAAAAATAAATACTATACTAGTATACTAGTATACAAAGATACAAAAAATGTGACAATTATGAGCACGATTAGGATTGATAAAAAGCATTTAAAAATATTAGATAAATTAATTTCTCATTTAACCTTACGAGGAAACAAAATTACCAAGAAGGATCTTGTGGCAAAACTAATTGAAGAAGCAATGATAGCGGAAGGTCTTGAAGAAAATGAATCCACATTTTCAATCCTTGATGATCATGCCTGGAAAGGATTGGATGACGTTTTTGAGTTAGGGATTGAAGATTTATCTGAAAAAGTCGATGAATTTTTATATCAATTAAATGAGGAAGAATAAAATGGCTGTTTTTTTAGACACAGGATTTATATTAGCAGTTAAGAATAAGGATGATAAAAATTTCCAAATTGCTCAATCTTGGATGAAAAGATTTCTTAAAAATGAATTCGGAGAGATTTTCACCTCTACTTTAGTATTTAATGAATTAGTGACCCTAGCATTAGTAAGACTAAAAAATCCTGACTTTGCGATAAATTTGGGTAACTTTGTATTAAAGAGTAAAAAGATCAAAATTATTAGTTTTACCGATAACGATTTTAAGAATTCATGGGAAATCTTTCAAAAATATAGAGAAAAAAGATTATCTTTCACTGATAGTTCGATTTTAATTCATTGTGAACGCCTAAACTGCAATTTTTTAGCTACTTTCGATAAACATTTTAAAGGATTAATTCCCTCAAATTTAAGCTAATTGATTTGTAACTATCGTTTACGGAAGTATCTAGGGGAAGATGTGAATATAAATAATAATAATAAAAAAAGAAAAAAAGAAATAAACACTTTTGTTTTAAAATCCACCTGCTTGGGTAGCCATTACGGTAATGATGAATATTCTATCCTCTAGTAGTCTTTATTCCAAGAAAGATAAATTTAAATGATCCAAAAAATTCAATGTCAACAAAGATTCAAAAATAAAGGTAGTGGTTGAATCATTTTCAAAAATAAAAATAAGTATGAATTAGGATTTAATATAAATTGTTGGATTACAGTTGGATTATTTCTACTCATCGGATTTGGTGGTCGGATACTTGGTGAGTTTTATTTTTTCGTGGTTATCATATTAATAATCTCAGTTTGTGTAATGAATTTTACTTATAGATCTATGAGAATGCATCAAAACTAGACGGCTTTTCCGGGTCTTGCCCAAGCTCATCGTTTAAACGATGACCTAGCGATTTATGAGATGGGAGGGTTTCCACTCAGACACCGTCCTGCCAATTTTTTTTCAAGGTTTCATCCGAGTTGTGGAGAACCAAAAAGAATTGTTGACTCGAGTGTCTTACAATAACTAAGAATGATGCATTTCCAATAATCTTTATGTTAGTAAAAATTGATCAAAGAAAAAAAAAAGAAAAAAAGAAATAAACACTTTTGTTTTAAAATCCACCTGCTTGGGTAGCCATCACGGTTATAACATCTTTTTTTGGATGGATACCTATCTTAGCGAACTTTAATTGGTCAGGTAAGACTTTTCCTTTGAATATAAATTGGATTGCCAGAATTGGGTTTAATTTATATTCTCTTTGCACGGTTTTCTTGATCTCAGCAATATTTTGATTTGGATCGACTTCAATTAGCTTGATTGCTTGATCAGGTGGAACTCCCGTAAGCCTAAATCTGTATTGGGACATAATTTTCACTTATTTATTTTAAAAATTAATTTTATTATTATTATAAATATAACAAATTTTTTTTTAAGGTCTTTGGTAATTTTTTATACTAATTTTGATACTAAGTATGAGTATATGTAAAAGTATATATATCCTTGATTTTTTTAGATCTTTATGAGTGTTTTTCCAATTTCTTCTCGTTCAGTTGGGCAAATATTAGCAGATGCAGGAAAAATTAGCAGAAAAGACATGCGTATTCTCTATTTATTACGTAATTTAGGTCCACAAAGATTTACAACTGTTATTGAAAACTCTGGATTAAGTAGATCCACAGTTTCTAAATACTTACAATATCATTTAAGCCAAAATAGTGTTGAAAAACGATTGTACACAAACCAATCGCAGAATATTCAAGAAACAAGATATTTTATTACTGAATTAGGTATCGAAAAATTAGGGCATGAACTATATCTGAATAAAGATCTAATCTTTTTTAATGAAGCTAGTGGACTGATCTCAAGATTAACGGATTTAGTAAATTTTTATGTAAGTATTGGAGTTGCTGATTCTATCATCAACCAAATCATAAAAATGATCATGAATATTGGTAATAACTACTTCGACCTAGAACAAAATCATGATTTGTATCTCACACTCTTTTATATTTATCTCAATTCAGTGCTTACGCGAGATTTTAAATTTGAAATCAAGGAATTTTGTAAGCACTACAATGTAAAAAAAATTAAGATAGACTATCATGTAGACAAGATCATGTCTAGTAAACAAGGATTTTACATGTTTAGTAGAGGAGATGATATATTCTTTTTCCATGAGGAAGATGTATTAGGTAAAATTACAAAGCAATTGATTAAAGATAAATTGGTCTCCGAAATCATTCGAGTTAATTTAGATTCTAAAAAAAAAGCCATGAATTTAGATTTAGATCTGGTTTCAGAGGAGATTTCTGACGATTTGATTAAACAAGAGTATATTTGGGACGCAATAAAAGAACCATATGAAATTTTAATTGAGAAAATGATTATAAAGTTCGCATTGGATCTAGGGGTTCCCAAAACCTCATTGTGGGACATGTCATTATTATCTACTATATTATCAAAACCAGAAGGGGGAACCCTATCAGTAATTAATATAATTGAAGGATCTACGCGTTATGAGGATCTAAACTTGGTTTCTATAGCTGAATCTGAAGATTCTCTCTTAGATGATGTTTTGGGTGATATTGAGGGATTTTGCATTAGTTGTGGTAAAACTATTTGGAAAAAGGACATCACCAACCCTTGTCCGAGATGTGGAATGCGTTTTGATGCGATTAAATTGACTAAAAATGTTAATAAAGCTAGTGAAATAAGTGTAGAATATAGACAAAAATATCTTTTAGAAGAAGAAGAAATTGAATGTCCAAATCCAGATTGTACCTATCGAGTAAAGATAGGATGGGGGGAATGTCCTCAGTGTGGTGTGGTGTTTAAATAAAGTATCTGGAACAATTTTAAGAAAAACTTGAACTATTATCCTATTTATATATCATTATTTTTATTATTATTAAGAGACAAAAATATTATTTGGTGGAATTTTTAAATAAAAATTTTAATAAAAATTTACGATTACAAATCCATTTTAACAAAAACATAATTCGCTTTTAAAATGCTTGCCAATTCACGCTATCCAGTCAAAGAATTCAAGATCAATGATTTCATTAAATTAAAACTGGAAGGTGATAGAACTAATATTTATGTAAAGAATAGGATTTTTACGCAATGCATGTATCTTTTATTGAACCTACCCGTGGATCAAGTAAGAGATTATGATGAACTTGATTCAATCGATGAAGCGGCAGAATCATTGGATAGATCCATGGAAGGAGGTGGTAGGGGGATATATCAAATAGATCCTGAGGAAGAATTTATGGGTCATTGTTCTAACATGCAAGCTTGGGCAGAAAATGACTATGACACGAGGATCTTGCACCGCAATTTAGCATTTCCCCTTTTGAAAAGGTTATCTGACGTTGGTGATCCGTTAGCAAAAAATCGGATTAAAGAAGAAATTGCATTGAGATATGCAAGTGGATATGAAACTGTGATGACATTCTTGGCCGATAACGGATATCTAAAATACTTGAGCCAAGATGAGTTAGAATGTTTATTGGATGATAATAAACTTCCAATCATAAGTACATTGGCAAGAAATGCTAATGATATAATAATTACTTTAGAAACTGATGCAGTAAATATTCGTTTACAGGGATTAATTAGAGAAGCATCAAGATATATTGGGTTTCAGAATATTCCTTTTATAATTTCTCATTTAAATAAAGATTTTTCGGAGAAAAGCCAGGAGATACTCGTTAATTTTATTTATACTAATTTTAGAAATCAACAAGATTTTCCATTAATCGAGTTTTTAAATAACCATATTGAATTTTTTAAGGAGATTGACCTAAATTCAATCATGTATGATGGTAGGATAATAGGTTTTTTAGGGGAAAACATGCTAAATCTTCGTGAAAAAAGTGTAAAGAATGTTAATGATATTAAATTACCTGAAGATGAATACTTAAAAATCGAAGAAATTGATTTAAGTAATAACCTAATTAATGAATTGGATGGAATTCAAAAATTTAGTAATGTTCAAAGATTAAAATTGAATAACAATAAAATATATAATATAGATTTATTAAACAATCTAAAGGTACTCCAGCATCTCTCACTTCGAAATAATGTAATCTCTAACATGGAAAGTATAATCTCGTTACCTAATCTTGAATCTTTAGATCTCTCAGGAAATCGTGAATTAAAAGAAATACCAGAATGGCTAAATAACTTGCCCTCTTTAAATTCCGTAAATTTTATGAACTGCAATTTAAAAAAGTTCTCAGAATCAACTTCACGTTACTTCTGGATGAACCAGAATTATAGATTTTACTCCAATTATACACTTGAGGACATTGAATATTACGAGAGCCATTATAAGAGAAAATCGAAATCAGGTAACCAATGTTATAAACATTTTGTTATTTGGTTATTGAAAATGAAGGAACTTAGGAAATTTAATAAAATTAAATATGAAGATCTCTATGCTTTTGAAGGAGTGACTAAAAAAAAGAGCATTTGGAGTGGTAGACTAACTAATGATTTTTTAAAATGGATGGATAATAAAAAGCAAAAAAAAATCACAGATTTCTTATGATAATATGCTATGAAATCTGGAGCATCTTTTCTAAAGGGAATATAGCTTTTTCAGCGATTTCAGAGGGGACTTTTACTTCAAACATGGGATCATCTAAGTTCTCAAGAACATGTTTTATAAGTTCTAATGTATGCTTTTTCATATTATAACAAATTAATTTCTCTCTTATAGGATAGATATGTTTATCTGGAAAATCTTCAGCAATTCTTTTAATTAAACCATCTTCTGTTCCAATAATAAATTTAGCTTCTTCAATTTTCGAATTTTTTACTCTGTCATACATTTGGGCTGTGGATCCTACAAAATCCGCTAGATCCCGAACTTCCCTGATACATTCGGGATGGACCAAAACCAAACCATCTTGAATTAAATCCCTTGATCGCTTAAAATCATCAACTGAAATTTGAGAATGAACGTAGCAATGACCTTCTTCAGGCATTTTTATACACTCTATGCCCGATTTTTGTTCGGCGTAATCAGCAAGGTTGCTATCTGGTCCAAAGAGAACCGAATTTACATCAAACTCTTTTGCTATTCTTTTCACAACTTTTACCGCATTTGAAGAGGTGCAACATACATCAGATTCTGCTTTCACTTTGGCTGTGCTGTTAACATAAGTCACTACGGGCAAACTGGGATGAGCTTTTTTATATTCTCTGACCATTTCAGCATCAAGATATGCTGCCATCGGACAACAAGATTCTGGATTTGGAAGCAAAACATGTTTATCTTGGTTTAGAATCGATGCTGTTTCAGCCATGAAATCAACCCCAGCAAATATTATGTAATCAGAATCTGTTTTATCTTTAGCAATTTTTGATAATCCTAAAGAATCCCCTAAATAATCTGCTATATTTTGAATTTCGATGGATTGATAATAGTGAGCTAAAATTGTCACATTTTGTTTATTCTTTAAGTATACGATTTCTTTTTGTAATTCTTTATCATTCATTTAAGTTCCTTCAAATAATATGAGTGTACTTATTCTTGATCAATAACAATTAAGAAGTATTAATATATATATATAAAATTAAGAATTATACCAGAAATTAATATATTTGGTGAATATGGTTGAGTGATGATCTACAGTTTATTTATAAAGAAGAATATTGGTACATTAGTGCTTTCATTGATACTTCAAAAATTAACGGTGCTGAGAAAAGCCAAGAAATTGAAATACTCATTAAAGAGAGATTTGATAATTTAACTGAAGCTGATGTTTATAAAAAGGAATTAAAAGATGATTTATTTGAAATGGTAAAGAATGTCTATATCAAATGTAGATGGGTTCCCTATTTAGAGAATTTTCCTTATAAAGAAGAAAACTCAGAAATTAAATTCAATACTCTTGGTTATTTTCAACTTGAAGTTGAACATTTTAAAGATCACCCAGAGAAAAAGGAAAAATTAACCCCCATACTAATTCAACAGATACCCTTTTTAGTATTGGCAACTTTAAAGGATTTTAGCAATAGAGATGATAATAAAGGGTTACTCTTGGATTTAGAAAGCCCTATTTATCTGTTTGCCACCTCAAATAAAATTAAACCAATTGAAGTTGAATGGACTCAAGAAAATATAGAGAAATATAAAAAAACTATTGCGTATTGGACAGTTATATATTCCGGTCAATGGGAGGATTACTCAGAAACACTCTATAGTAGGAGAATTGAAAATAATTTATCAAATAGGTTATCTGAATTGCATTTCATTAGAAGAAATTCAGGATTTATCTACATGGCTGAGGATAATTATAACAAATTTTTCTACTCCTACATGAAGGAGTTTGTATTGGAACCCACTCCTCGCATGAGGACTGTTCTATTCGCTCTTAGATCTATAAATGAATCCTTGGATTTACTTTTGCTTAAAACACAATCGGAAGGATTTATGGACTTGGAAACTATAGAAGGTAAGATTCGAAATTTGAGATTGTTAAGAGGTTTAATTCAAACTAAATTAAGCTTGATTTACAATGAATTAGATTATAACAGGAGGCAACATTACACTAGTGTTCTAAAACATTTAATGAAGGAATTTGAAATAGATAATGTAATACATAGAATAAACGAAAAGTTTGAAATTATATTTGACGCAATGCAAGAGCTTTATAGAAAACATAATGATGCTCTTCAAGTAAGGACAGAAAAAGGATTGAATTTATTAAACTTGCTTTTTGGAGCAGGTATTCTTGGAGATTTAGCAGGAGTTATCTTAATAGCTTTAAGTATACCAGAAAATTCAGTATTATCATCCTTTCTAAACGGAATTATCTCACTTATAATCATTGGTATTCTGATATCAACAACCTGGTTCTTTCTATACATGCGAATAAAATATAAAAAAGAAAATGTGGGTAAAGCCGTGGATGCCATCATTGAAGATGATGATGGAAATATTGTACTGATTAAACGCATGTATCCTCCCTTCCAAAATTACTATGCTCTTCCCGGAGGTTTTGTGGAAAAAGGTGAAAAACCTGTTCAAGCCTTAATTAGAGAAATCAAGGAAGAAACCAATTTAGATGTTAAAATTGAAGATAAAATAGGTGTCTATGATGCGAAAAATCGAGATCCTCGAGGAAATATCCATTCTACAACCTATAGATGCTCAATAAAGAAAGGTTCTTCCAAGATGGTAATGGGAGATGATTCCTCACATGTTGAACTTGTTTCAATTAAGAAGTTAGAGGATATTGCTTTAGCTTTTGATCATAAACAAATGCTTAAAGATGCCAACATCATAGATTAATTATATTATTCTTATATTCAATTTTCTTTTACAAAAATTTATTTTTTTTATTAATTTCTATTATTCATGATAATACCTAGTCCTAGAAATGGAAAAGAACCTCAAATACATGAATCAGTATTTGTAGCACCTACCGCAGTAATAATTGGAGATGTCACGGTTGGAGAAGGATCCAATATTTGGTTTGGAGCCGTGCTCAGGGGTGATTGGGGGACGATAATAGTTGGTAAAAATACAAGCATTCAAGAAAACGTTACTATTCATAATGAAGTTAACTCAACTGTCGAAATAGGTGATGATTGTATTATTGGTCATCACGCGATGATTCACGGCCCTTGTACAATTGGAAATGGTTGCTTAGTAGGAATTGGTTCAAATGTTTTGCATAGGTCAAAAATGGGAGATGGTTCCATGATTGGTGCTGGAGCGGTTTTAGTAAATAAAGAAATTCCTGCTAGGATGTTAGCAGTAGGGATTCCTGCAGAGATTAAAAAAGAATTATCTTCATCTGGAAAACCGGTTGGGATGAAATCATCAAGTGTGTATGCTAAAAATGGTGAAATGTTCAAAAAATTATTTGAGGATCACCCCGAATTCTTATAATCTCTTCTTTTAACTTTTTAAGTTAAAAAAAAAATAAAATAGATGTTACTTATCTTGATATTACGTGGTTTAATTAGTTTTAAACCAAAAATGATTAGTAATTTGATACTTTTTATCTTTCTAATAAATTTATAAACAAAAGCAATATATATAAAAAGTATAGAACAAGTCTTAAAAAATAAAAAAAATAAATCGAGTTTGAAGAAAATGAACTTTTTAAAAACATTTATAATATCTTTGGTAATCTATTTAGGGTTAAACACCGTTTTTATGCTAATCGCGATGTTTACTGTACCGGGTTATCCTACAACTGATGTCTGGTATCTCGTTGTTTCTGTTTTTGCTCCAATATATTCATCTCCAGCGGCTGCTTGGGTTGAGTCTGGGATAGTTCCACTTCTCTCTACAACAGATTTCATTACAGATCTAATGATCTTTCTTTCGTTAGTCGTCCCTCCTTTTGTTGCAATAATTGTAGCCTCTTTAATAGGTGATAATAATCTCACTGGTTTTGGTGCTTGGTTTTTAACAGCATTCCTCTCTTGTGCATTATACGCCCTATTTCTCGGTCTTGGTCAAGGAACAAGTCCCTATCTTTATCTTCAATGGATAGGAATGACAATTTCATTTACGGCAGTTGGTGCGATTTTAAACATAATAATGGTGGGAATCGTAAACGGGTTCTTCTACGGATGCATATGTATACTATTAGCAAAAAAATTTTTATGAAATAATTCAAAATACTAATATTTTTTTTCTCTATTATTTTTTAGTGGCTTACCGAACACACGCATCTTTCATTTTTAACTAAATCTATAGAGTTAAAGGATAAGTTTAACAAATTAACCATTAGTAATTTATTTTCTAAATTAGGTAATCCCAATGTTGTTTTAATGACTTCTAATGCTTCTAGAGTACCTAAAATGCCTGGAGTGACACCAATAACCGGTAAAGGTCCCTCTTTAGATGTAAATTTTTCAGGTTCATTAAACACGCATTCATAACAAGCAGTTTTTCGAGGAATGATAGTCATTATTTGGCCATAAAAATCTTTAATACCCGAAATAACGCATTTCATGTTATATTCAATCGCAGTTCTATTTACTAAAAATTTTGTGGCTAAATTATCACTGCAATCTACGATATAATCATGCCCATCTACGTACTTCCTAATTGTTTTATCGTCAACATAGTCTTTATAAACGTTGATTTCAACTTCAGAATTGAGTTTCGAGAGCGTTTCCTTAGCCATAAAAACCTTATCTTTATCAATTTGTTTTTCATTATAGAGAATTTGTCTTTGCAAGTTAGAGAGTGAAATAGTGTCGTTATCAATAATTGTTAATTCTTTTATTCCTGAAGCTACCAAGTAAAGAGAAAATGGAGATCCTAAACCTCCTGCTCCAATTTGTAGTACTCTAACTTTAGATAGTTTTTCTTGCCCTTGTTCTCCTATTGAAGGAGATATTATTTGTCTGGAATAACGTTGTTTTTGATCATTTGTCAACATTTTTATCATCTCTCATTAAATCTTGAATAATGCTGATAGATTCTTCGACTTCAATTAATGTTATGCCTAAATCTATATTATACTCGATTAATGCTACTAGAATCACTTGATTCGTAGCTCCCATGACTACCAATTGATACTCATCATACTCTACAGTAATATTAATTATTTCTTCATTTAGTTCTTCTATAGCTGTCTCCATTGCTTCAAACATTGTAGCTGCCAAAGCACCTATTTTTTTCTCATTAATAGTTCTAGGCACTCGAGAAATAATCGTAAGACCATTTCTATTAACTAATACTATTCCAATGATCCCTAAAACCGTCTCAAGCTTGATAAGCTCTTTCGACAGTTGTTCGATTTGGATGGAATCCATCAACGTTCATTAATCCTATGGAATTAATTTGAACAAATATGATATAAGAATTATAGCTAATTAGACATATAAAATATATGGTAATAAGAAAAACGGCCTTCCATTATATTAATAATATTAGAAACAGATTATTTATAGAATCCTTTATTTCCATTAAAGGGTCTATGTCTATTACGCCATGCAGGTTGTCTTAATTTTGCGGTTTTTCCAAAACCACAACTGGCACAAAATCGCTTGCTTCGATGATAAGAATGCTTTCCACATCGTCTACAAGTTTTATGACTACTTGCTTTATTTTTCTTTCCCTTACTTGGAGTTCCTTTACCCATATTATCACCTTAAAAATCTTTTATTATCCATCAAATTCTTCTCTGTACATCAATTTTTCTTCTTCAGTATTATCTTGAAATATTAATTTTTCTCGATCTTGTCCAATAAAGATAACTGAAGCGCCGCGAATCATAACTGTCCCTAAATCTTTACTTCTCTTTCCCCCACGACCGAAATAAATTTCTTTCGCGTCATCCACTATTAAATTCATGTAATTATCGAATTGAACAAGTTTTCCCGTTAGATAGGTATTCCAAATTTTTAATTTAATCCGTACTTCTGGCTTTAAAATTGCCTTGCTTAAAGTTCTTGAAATTGTATGTTGCGACATGGTATGTAATAACGTAGATTCTTAATATTAATTGATAGAAATGAAACGAAAATATAAATATTTTTTTATTCTTGAAGATTTAATTTCTCATTACTATTTAGGCAATCAATTTCACAAGGAAGCAAACTATGAAAAAAATTGGGATTTTTGATAGTGGTGTTGAAACCCCTGAAGAAATTATAATGGCCGCGGGATTCGTACCATTTAGGCTTTTTGGAGATCCAACTATCCAACCAGAAAAAGCAAATGAACATATTCCACCCACTCATTGTGTTTGGACTAGAAACCTTTTAGAACAAGCTATTGCAGGTTTAGACGAAGATATTGTTGGGATAGTTTCCAGTCATGGTTGTGACAGGACTAATCGCGAATTTGATATTTGGTTAGAATGCTTAAATTACAAGTTCATGTTCTTTCTCAACTCACCTCGGAAGCGTGATGATGTCGCCTTAAAATTCTTTATCGATGATCTAAAAGAATTCAAAAATCAATTACAAGATACATTTGACATTGAAATTACTGATGAAAAATTGAAAGAATCCATACAAAAAATGAACCGGATTCGTGAGTTACTCAGAGAAATATCAGAATATCGAACTAAATATATATTAAAAGGCTCTGAATTTCATGCACTAGTAAAAAAAGTGCAACAACTTCCTAAAGATGATTCCCTTCACATGTTAGAAACGCGTTTGAAAGAATTAAAAGAGTCTCGCGATTCAATTGCTAATGGAATTAAGCCCATCCTACTAACAGGGTCTGATATCGATGATACCGAACTTATCGTTCTACTCGAAACTCTTGGATTTCACGTGATTATCGATGATTTGGGAGTGGGTACTAAATACTTCTGGAATTCGGTAAACGAAAATGATAAACCATTAGAAGCTATAGCAAAATATCATCTCTCCAAACCAATACATTCAACTAAATTTCCCTCATATGAACGATATAACGTGCTCGAAATCCTTGCTAAAAAGTATGAGGTTGTTGGAGTCATAAATGTTGCCCATAAATTTTGCGAGCCGGTCCTTTATGATCATCCTTATCTAAAAAAGAAATTCAAGGAACTAGGAATCCCATATCTCTTTGTTGAGATGACTTACAACCGCGAATCATATACGCAATTAAATACTCGTTTCTCAGCATTTGCTGAGATGATTTAGGAGGGATAGAAATGTCAACAACAGAAAAATCAGAAAAACCACAACAAAATAAGATGTTAAATGCCACTCAAGGATTAAAAAACATAATGGGAAGGCATTTTTTAGCTATTGAGCAAGCATATCGCGATGGAACGCCTACTGCGTGGGCAACATCGGGAAGCCCAGTTGAAATGCTTTATGCGATGGATGTGCAACCAATGCTTCCCGAAAATTCGGCCACCGTATCGGCAGCTCAGAAATATTCACAAAATTTCATCGAAATGGCTGAAGCTGAGGGATATTCCTACGATTTATGTTCCTATTTCAAGACTAATGTGGGTGCCGTGCTGAGTAATGCGGGAATGACAGAAGGTGGAACCCGAAAGCCAACCTTTATGTTATCGACTGACGTCATCTGTGATACACACGTGAATTGGTTTGAGGTTCAAGCAGAGAGGTTCAATGTTCCTCATTATACGATTGATGTTCCGCATGTCGTGAGTAATAGTTCAAACCGTCAATACAACTATTTCAAGAAATACATTACTGAGCAGCTCTACGAGTTCATTGATTTCATGCAGGAAGTTACTGGGAAAGAGTACGATGAAGAAAGAGCAAGGAAAGTAACCGAAAATTCATGGAATCTTAGTGAAACATGGAAAAACATATATGAATTGAGGAAACATATACCTTGTCCGATTTCAACGCGCGATACTTTTGGAGGGCTTTTTCCCTTATTTACAATGCCTGGATTAAAAGCACCAATCAAATTATACAAAAGAATGTATCGTGAGGCAAAAGAAAGAGTCGATAATGGTATTGGAGCATTAAAAAAGGAAGAATTCAGACTAATGTTTGAAGGTATACCTTTTTGGTATAATCTAAAATACTTTGGTCAACTTGAAAAATGGAATGCGATAATTGTTTACGAACCATATACTTATGCTTTCAGTAAATACATGAATCCCAAAGTCACTAAAGAAATGGTATTGAACACGCCCGTGGAAGCCATGTCTGAATTAATGCTCAGTTTTTGGTATGTGTATGATTTGGAAACAAGAATCAAGAAATTTGAGGAAACCGTGAGAGAATGGAACATTGATGGCGTACTGCTTCATAACAATTTATCATGTCGACCGAATTCTTGTGGTATGTATGACTTGAAGCGCCATTTAATGGAGGATTATGATATCCCTTGCCTTATCATCGATGCAGATATGAACGACCCACGTAAACTAAATGAAACCCAAACTCTCAATCAAATCGAAAGTTTCATTGAAATTTTACGCCAGAGAAAGAAACAGTAGGGATTATATGGACTATACTAATTTAGGGCGCACGGGATTAAAAGTAAGTGTAATGGGAGTAGGGTGCGGCGGTCCAAGTAAAGTTGGAAAGGCGACAGGAAAAACCACTGAAGAATCTGTAGCTCTCATCCGTCATGCTCTGGATAATGGCGTTAACATTATTGATACATCAGAGTATTATCGTACAGAAAGAATTGTTGGAGAAGCAATAAAGGGTTACGATCGCGA
>DAOUVJ010000160.1 GCA_030667705.1 Promethearchaeota archaeon
AATGATAGTAAAAAAAACGGGATTAGAGTTTGAATATAAGGGTTTTAATGATTTTCGTGATTGGAATAGGATTGAAGAAGTTTGCGATGAATTTGCCGAAAAACTACAAAAGGGAAATTCTTGTCCTTCTTGCGCAAGCATTATGCCTAAAGGGGTTGAATTTTGTTCGAATTGCGGAAATAAAATGTAAAATTAAATAAAATGGTGAAATAAAATGTCTTTTGTAATCATTAGAGATAAACCATACAAGGTTAAAAAAGGGAAATTAACATTAAAAAATAAAGGAATTTCTAGTATTTCTGAAATAATGGGACTTGAAAATCTCCCAGCTTTAAAGGAATTGGATTTATCCAATAATCATATCTCAGAAATCTCCGGTCTTGATCACTAGGAAAATCTATATAATTTAAACCTTTCTAACAATGAGATTACTGAAATTAAAGGATTGAACAATCTTAGGAATTTGAGATATTTAAGGCTTGATTTTAATTCAATAAAAGAGATAAAGGGACTGGAATCTCTTAAAAGCATAATGACTCTCTATCTAAATGGAAATAAAATCAATGAAGTTAAAGGGTTGGATAATTTAAAGAGACTAAATGCTTTGTACCTCGCGGGTAATAACATTACTGAAGTTAAAGGAATTGAGAACCTTCATAATTTAAAAAGATTTGATATTGGAGAAACTTCAATGCTTCCAAAAGAGGAAGTAAAAAAATTAAAAAAAGCCAATGTCCGTACCAAGGACGAGGGATATTTTGGTAAACGTTTTGCAAAACGGTTCATGTGGTATTGTATTGGAGTCCTCATAGCAAGTTTCATATTTGCAGCATCAATTACTGGTATTAACGGACTGTCTATTATAGATTTCTGGGCAATACTTGGATTCTCTTTTCTGATCTTGTTTATCTTTTCCCCACTCCTTGCAGCTTTAGGAAAAGGATATGGTGGTTGATATTAAAAAACTAACTTTTTTTTCTTTACTTTTTATTACTTAAACCACTAAATAATTCAATAATCTTATTGGCATAAATGCTCATTAAGAGAATGTTTCCAATAAAAAAAAATGCTGAAGTGATCAAGAAAGTTTCAAGGTTTAATTCAAGGCAATATGAAGCAAAAAAACCTCCCATGGTAAGCATGACCACGTCCATGGAAGAATTTAAAAGACTATCCCTTCGATACCCAAACTTTATATTCTTCTTAAAAAGATATGTATTTTCAACTATTTCCCAAATTACTCCAGATAGAAAAACGGTAATAATACAAATTTCAATAACAAATTCACCAAGAATAACCAAATAGAATGCGTCTAAAATTATAAAGGCGAAATACCCTCCTAATAGATGTCCAAAACTAAAAAAATCGATTGCAGCTTTACTTATACCTTCTTTATTTTTCGCAAGAATCTTATTCATATATTCACCACGATCTAAGATGAGCTTATTATTTTTTTAAGGGAGTTAATATACCACATCTTTCTAAGATTTAATCTAATTAAAAAGATTATATTTTTTATATTATCTACAGTTTATATAAATTCTCTCTAATTTTATAGCCAGCTAAGTCTTTTTTTTCAATAGAATAAAGAATATTAGGGATATAGTATTATGAAATACATCAATTAAATTGGTGATTTAAAGAGTGTCAGATGAGCCACAACTTCCCATGATTCCCGATATTGGAGACATCCTCGATAGAAAAAAAAACTTGGTGGAAGAAATTACAACTGTAATTAAATGTAGAAGTTGTAATGTAAAATATACACGCTTATTCAAACCAGGAGATTTTACATTTAAAAAACTTACAGATGAGAAATGTAAAGAATGCAGCAAGGATAATGTATTAGTAATTGAAGAAATTTACACCCAGTGGATTAATCCAAAGAAGAAAAAATGATTCCTTGATAAACTGATTTTATTACTTATTACTCTATTCCAAGTAATTTTATTATTAAATTTGCCATTGAATATGGATCCATGCTTTTATCCATGACTAATCTAATGTATTCATCAATCTGTGAATTGGAATGAATTAAGCCTTCAACTTTTTTTGTTAATTTATGCTTAAGTATTTGGAGAGTTTCATTTCTGATCCTTTTTCGGTTGTAATTTTCAATTACTCCAGTTTCTTTCAAGAAAGCTTTATGCTCGTTAATAATTTCAAGTAAATTTTCGAAATTTTCACCAGTTTTTGAATTTAATTTTACTATTTTAGGAGTCCATTTATGAACTATAGCATGGTCTTGGTTAATATTTTCATAATCGTACTTGAAACTCATGGATAATTCCAGCATTTGCGTGATATCTGATACTTTTCTATCTGCTCCAGGTAGATCCATCTTATTAACAACAAAAATATCCGTAATTTCCATTATACCCGCTTTAATGGCTTGGATATCATCCCCCATTCCGGGAACTAATAAAACAAGAACGCTTTGAGCGGGGCGAAAAATATCTACTTCTGATTGTCCCACTCCAACAGTTTCAATAATTACTATATCGCATCCGAAAACGTCTAAAATTTTAATGGCATCTTCCGTTGCCCTTGCTAATCCACCTAATTGACCCCGATTTGCCATGCTTCTTATGAACACGTTATCGGTTGTAAAATGTTTTTTCATCCGAATACGATCTCCTAATAAGGCCCCCCCTGTCAAGGGGGAAGTTGGATCCACGCAAATAATACCAACTTTCTTCCCCTCTTTGACAAAAATATTAGTCAAGGTTGAAATTAAAGTGGATTTCCCACTTCCAGGCGCTCCAGTAATCCCTAATATATATGCTTTACCAGTGTGTTTGTAGATCGAATTTATGATTTCCTCAGCAGCACCAATGTCATTTTCTGCTATTGTTATAAGACGGGCTGCTGCTCTTGTGTCTCCCTTCAAAAGGCGATCGATTAATGCTTCGAATCCCATTCTCTCTTTATCTCTTTAGATTAGTTTTTACGAATTCAACGATCTCTTTTAATTCAGTCCCAGGACCTTGAAATCCCTTTAAACCATGTTTTTCTAAAAATGGTTTGTCTTCGTCAGGAATGATCCCCCCAACGGCTACCAAAACATCATCAATATCTTTTTCTTTTAATTTCTCCATTATCATGGGACATAATGCATTATGGGCTCCACTAAGGATGCTAAGCATCACTGCATCGGGATCTTCTTGGATAATGGTATTCACTACATCATCAGGTGTTTGATGGATTCCTGTATAAATAACCTCCATCCCTGCATCTCGGAGAGCTCTAGCTATTACTTTAGCGCCCCTATCATGGCCATCAAGACCCGGTTTACAGACTAATACTTTAATTCTTCTCTTTTCAGACATTTTATTTCCTCTAAAAATTTAAAAAATTGAATCTTCATCATACGTACCAAATACTTCCTTCAAAGTTGATATAATCTCTCCTATAGAAGCATATTCTCTTACAATATCAATGATATATGGCATTAAATTTTCTGAACCTTGAGCAGCAATTTTAAGTTTCTCTAATTTTGCTTTTACCATCTCATTATCCCTATTTTTCCTAATTTTATTTAAGAGATCGATTTGATCTTTGGAAACTTGGTCATCGATCTTTAATAATGGAGTAGAACAAGCTTCTCGTAATTGGAAATCATTAACTCCAACAACAATTCTCTCATTTTTTTCGATTTCTTGTTGATATTTGTATGATGCGTTAGCAATTTCCTTTTGAAAGAAGTTAGCTTTTATAGCAGGAATGACTCCTCCGAGTTCTTCTATTTTTTCAAAATAAGCTTCTGCTTCTGCTTCCATTCTGTTAGTTAATGATTCAACGTAATAGGAACCAGCAAGTGGATCTACTGTATCAGCAACTCCAGATTCATTTGCAATGATTTGTTGTGTTCTTAAAGCTATTTTTACCGCCTTTTCTGTTGGCAAACATAATGCCTCATCATTAGAATTAGTGTGAAGTGATTGAGTTCCTCCTAATACTGCAGCTAATCCTTGTAAAGTTACTCTGACAATATTATTTTCAGGCTCCTGCGCTGTTAGAGAAACACCGGCAGTCTGGGTGTGAAATCTTAATCGCAAGGATTCTGGTTTTTTAGCTCCATATTTATTTTTCATCCTTTTAGCCCAAATTCTTCTTGCAGCTCGATATTTGCATAATTCTTCAAAGAAATTATTATGAGCATTAAAGAAAAATGATAACCGTGGTGCAAAATCGTCAACATTCAAGCCTCTTTCCATTGCTGCCTCGACATAAGCAAAACCGTCAGCAAGAGTGAAAGCTAGCTCTTGAACTGCTGTAGAACCGGCCTCTCTAATATGATATCCACTAATGGAAACTGTATACCATTGGGGCACGTGCTGTGTACAATATTCTATAGTGTCTATAATTAAACGCATTGATTCTTCAGGAGGAAATATCCAAGATTTTTGGGCTATATATTCTTTCAATATATCATTTTGTATGGTTCCTCTTAATAAGTCAGGAGAATGACCTTGTTTCTCTGCCGTAACGATATACATTGCAAGTAAAATTGCTGCTGGCGCATTAATAGTCATTGATGTTGATATTTTAGATAAATCAATGGAGTCGAATAAAGTCTCCATGTCTTTTAGAGTGTCTATGCTTACCCCTTCTTTACCTACTTCCCCTAGAGCATATTCATTATCTGCTTCATAACCATAAATAGTGTGCAAGCTGAATGCAACACTCAAACCAGTTTGTCCATGTTCCAATAGAAATTTATATCGCTCGTTTGTTTGCGCTGCTGTTCCAAACCCAGCAAATTGTCGCATCGTCCATAATCTTCCCCTATACATGTTGCTATATGCCCCACGCGTGAATGGAAATTTCCCAGGTTCTCCTAAATCCATCTCATAATTTAAATCTTTTATATCTTCAGGAGTGTATAACCGTTTAATTTCGATATCTGATAAATTTCTAAACGAATCTTGACGTTCTCCTTTCTTTGGTCTTAAAGTTTTTTGTTCATCAATTTCAGTCATAACTTAGACTCAACTCGGTTAAATTTAATATTATAACTCAAAATAATTGAGCTATCCTATTTCTTGTTAAGGTTGGAAAGTTATTAATCTTTTTCCATTGGTGAACCTTCATATCTAAGGAATCTTGAGGAATGATAATTGGTGCTGATTCACCCGCTTCTATCATCCTTTATTTTAATAATGATGATAATTCCTTTCTAACATCAATAAGAATGTTTCATTTTATTGAAAATTTTAAATGATTTTCATTACACATATTATACCTGTACTAGTAACTCAAAAAAAAAGAGGAGTTATAAATTAATTGATACATTACAGATTGACTCGATTCAATCAGGTGCTTGCATTCCAAGCATGCTAAACGTTTCGGGAAAATCAAAATACACGTCAATCGTGTATTCCAATCCCTCGACGTCGTGAAACATGACCATGGCATCCTGCTGACGAAGGAGTGCCTTATCCATCATTCCCTCCTTCACCTTGCTGATGGATATGCTTTTTGACTTGGCTCCTTCTACCTTGAGTATTCCTTGGATGAGTTCCTTGGTTAAGGTCTTATCCACGGGAAATTTCTGTCTCACTTTCCCGTAAATTTCTACGACTTGCTTCCCTTTGGCGAGCGGAGTCCATGTCGTCACTACTATGTATGGCATATTCTATTTCCACCTTGTTGCATTTTGAATGTGTATGAGTGTACATTTCTGTACAAAATATGATGTAAGATGAAAGAGTAATTAAATCTGTTGGTTTTTTTCTATGGTTGCATAACAACTTCTATAGAAGAAAAACCAACACCAGAGTTGATAAAAAGCATATGGACCAAAAACCCATAATTTTCATTGATATTATTAACCCATATTATAATTAACTTGTTTGAATTTTGGATACTATCTTATATCGTTTTGTAAGCTTCATTAATGGCGGAACATCCACCACATTTAACACAACCCGCTTTATGATCTAAGGGATTTACTCCCCTCGCTTTCATCATTATAGCTGCTTCTCTATAGATCCGAATTAATGTAGGAACTTCCATTTTAGGAAAATTTGTTTTCCCGGGAATAGATCTCACTGGTGTGATGAAAGGGATTACTCCAATCGAAATAATTCTTTCAAGATCCTTGATCAATTCATCTGGAGATTCACCCAATCCAGTTAAAATATAAGATTCTACTTGATTTTTTCCAAAAATATCAATCGCACGTGTCCAATTATCTTCAAATGATTGATAAGGAATGTGGGCTTTACCGGGGGTCATCTTATTTCTAATTTTGTCGTCAAGGATCTCGATATGTATCCCGATCGTATCTGCTCCCGCATCTTTTAGCTGGTCAATTAAAGTTAAATCGTTTAAGGGTTCGATTTGAACATGAAGTGGTAAATCAGGATTCTCCTTTTTAATCCCACGTAACATTTCTACATATCTATTAACACCCTTATCAGGCGTGAAATCAGTCCCACTTGTTAATGTCATGTGAGAACAACGGTTTTCTTTTTTAGCAGCAGTAATAACTTCATTCATTTGGTTAGCATTTTTTTCTAGAATTGTGGAGCCACTTTCCAAGCTTAATTCTACCCCACAGAACTTGCACGCCTCTCCACATGCCCAATAAACACATTTTTGATAAATAGTACTTGAAAGACAGTCAATTCCGTGGATTAATGCAATCTTTTTCATGGGAATCCCATCCGTGGTCATGTATGAAGGATCATAAAAATCGGGATTTTTAACTAACCTTAAATCTGCAAATACCTCTTCATTTTTGTTATTAAAAATTTGAAAATTACCACCTTTTTGTTCTCCTAAGACTAACGGAGTACGATCACTATTGTCCCAAAGTGCAACATTAACCAAGGTATTATCTTCAAATAAGAAATATCTCCCTCCACTTGGCCCAGCTCCACCTTTTCTTCCAAAATCAATTTCTATTCCTTGTTTGAGATAATGTTCGACTAAATTCTCATCAAGAAATAATCCGTTGCACAAAAGCTCAGTCTTCTTTTCAAAAATAGTATTGATTTTTTTTTTAAGCATGATAATGAACAGGCAATTAATATTTGTTAAATATTCAATTCTATAAGCTATAAAGGATTGATTCTCTTAAATTTCTACTATTTATAAAA
>DAOUVJ010000032.1 GCA_030667705.1 Promethearchaeota archaeon
ATATTTCCGAATTTCTTCAAATCGTAGTAAGTCAATCCTTCTGGAATTTCCTTGACAGTATTAAAAATTAATATTAATTTGAAGTCTTCTAAGAAGTCCCTGAAAAATTTGAATCCTCTTGGCCACATTTTTAGGTTGAATTTTAAATTTAAAAGGTTTTTTTCAAAATGAAATATTATAAATTGTAGTGTGGAGTCTTATATATAATATTTTTCATTTTGAAATATTAATGCATTTTAAAAACTTGATATTAAATATAGCCTTTTTTTTAAGTGAAGAATCCAATTAATTATCTATAAAATATTGGTGAAATCATGACAGAAGTAATTATTTGTGA
Source organism: Promethearchaeota archaeon (assembly GCA_030667705.1). Taxonomy (GTDB): domain Archaea; phylum Asgardarchaeota; class Lokiarchaeia; order Sigyniarchaeales; family SOKP01; genus SOKP01. The sequence continues at coordinate 338 of DAOUVJ010000032.1, forward strand.
TACTAAGAGTGGTATTGAAACAGCAGTTAATAGTATTTTTAAGAGTCTAGAAAAATCAGGGACAATATTAAAAGATTCGAAGGAAGTTTATATTAAAGTAAATGGTATAGATTTTCAGAAACATAGTTATACATCTCCAGAAGTTTTAAAAGCAGTAATAGAATATCTAAACAATATTGGGGCCGATGTACATGTTATGGAAAACTCTACGCAAGCAAATATGACTCGCCTTGTTTTCGCAATTAACGGTTTTAAGGATGTATGCGAGGAAACGGGTGCCAAAATCATATTTTTAGACGAAGAAGAAACTGAAACTTTTCAATTTAAAGGGAAACCTTCCGTGGCAGAAAATTCTAAAGGATATATCTTGAAAACCTTTCGATTACCTAAAACGGTCATTAAAATCATGGAAAATAGAGATTCTGTAACTTATATTAATCTTCCTAAGCTTAAAACCCATTCAATGGCAGGAGTGACGCTTGGAATAAAAAATCAATGGGGGTTTCCCCAACACGCAGACCGGGGTAAAGACCATAATTATAACTTACATTCAAAATTAGTAGATGTGTATGAATACATTAAACCAGACATTTGCATAATCGATGGGATTGAGGGCACGATTCATGGGCATTATCCTCCTACCGCGTGGGAAGATCGTCTCGTTAAAAAATTTGATATCTTGATTGGAGGAAGGGACACATTAGCTGTTGATGTCGTTGGAGCGAGAATTTTTGGTTTAACTATAGATGATGTTCCTCATCTAAAAATAGCTTTTAAACGAGGGTTGGGAGAAGGTGATTTGAGCAAAATCAAGGTTACGGGAAAGAATTTAGAAGAATATAAGGAGAAGTATGACACGAATATATTGCAAGAGTTCCCCGAAGATATAAAAATTATTAAAGGTAAGGAATTATTGTGTAAGGAAGGCTGCGAAAACAACCCTTTGATGACAATGCAACTATTTGCCAACGATCATAAGGACAAATTTAAAGGAGGTTGGTTTATCGTCATGGGTAAAGGTCACGACGAAAACATTGTGGAACAATTGAAGAAAGAAGGTTATACTAAGGGTCTCGTAGCAGGATTTTGCGCTATTGATGAAGTCGGAGATAAGCTTTTAAAGGAATTTGGTAAAAGGAAAGTGTTTTTCTCAGGAGATTGCAATAACTTAGCTGAAACTGTTAGAGCTATTTTAAAATTAGCAAAAATGACCGTGTTGGATTTAGTCCCCCTTTCAAATGATGAATTAATGTCTCTTATCAATGAAGCTCAAAAACACGGCAGTACCGCATTAACTCCTCTCTAATCTGAGAAGAATTGAAAGTGTTTATTTCACTTCTCCATTTTTTTAATCATAATAATTTCTGAGATTTATTGAAGATGTAAATAATTAAAAATATCTATTTATATTATATTTAAAAATACCAATTTATAAATCTGCAAGTGAAGCATATGGAAGAAAATGAAAATCAATCAACACCAGAAGAGATTGAGAAGCAAAAAGAGATAGTAACAAAGTTATATAAGAAAGAAAAAGAAGAACGAGACGAATACTTTAAAGAAATCGAAGACGAACGCAAAAAGAATTATGAAGAAAGCAAGAAATTAATCTCCGGGCTTATTTCAGAGAAAGCATTCCTCCGTGAAAAACATCGTCAAGAAGATTTACAAAGAATGGAATTACATCCTCATATAGAAACGAAGGGAGAAGCAATAGAAAAAACTATCAAACAAAAAGCCTTTTTAAGGGAAAAACAGAGAGAAGACGACTTAAAACGAATGGATATTAAACCAGATATCAAGGGAATTGGAGAAATTATTACTAAATCTATGAATGAGAAAGCTTTTTTAATTGAAAAAAAAAGGGAATCTGATCAGCAACGAGTACAAATAAAACCCGATTTAGAAAAATCGATGGATGCTATTAGTAAATCAGTAGATGAAAAAGCATTTATGATCCAGCGAAAGAAACAGGATGATGAAAAAAGACATAATATAAAACCAGATATAGAAGCAAGTGCTCAAGCAATTAGTAAAGCAATGAATGAAAAAGCCTACTTTCGAGATAAACAACGAGAAGAAGATTTAAAAAGGATGGAAATTCATCCCGAATTTAGAAAAACTGGAGAAGCAATCAATAAAACTGTAGAAGAAAAAGCATTCAGGGTTGATAAACAAAGGGAAATTGATCAAAATCTATTAAATCTCAAGCCAAATATTAAGGAAGCAACTGAAGCCATAAAGGAATCAATTGATGATAAAGCTTTTCGAATTGAAAAGCAAAAAGAATTAGATCATAAAAGAATGGAATTACATCCTGATTTTGAAAAATCTACTGAAGCTATCAGCAAAACTATAGCAGAGAAAGCATTTTTTAGAGAAAAACAAAGAGAAGATGACTTAAAGCGCATGGAAATTCATCCCGAATTTAGAAAAACTGGAGAAGCAATCAATAAAACCATAGAAGAAAAAGCATTCAGGATTGATAAACAAAGGGATATAGATCAGAAGAGGTTAACCGTGACACCTGATAAGGAACAAATAAGTAATGCCATAGAAAAAACCATTGAAGATAAAGCATTCTTTAGAGAAAAACAAAGAGAAGATGATCATAAAAGGGTTACTATCAAACCTGATTTAGAATCCGCAAGCCAAGCTATAAAATCATCAATAGATCAGAAAGCTTTTAGAATTGAAAAGCAAAGAGAAAGTGATCATAAAAGAATGGAATTACACCCTGAAATTGAAAAAACAAGTGAAGTTATTGAAAAAGTTTTTGAAGAAAAAGCTTTCTATAGGGAGAAACAAAGAGAAGAGGATCGTAAACGTTCTGAAATTAAACCTGATATAAAGGGCCTTGGAGAAAAACTAGAGAATAAAATTGAAAAAATCGAAGATAAAAAACGAGATGAAAATCTAGATTAAATTTTCTTAATTTATTTTAAAATCCAAAATTTTGTTTAAAATTATTGTTTAAGTTAGTTATTTCCAATCTTTTTTTATATTTAAGAATTGAAGGCTCAATTCTACCATTAAAATGCTTGATACTTCCCTCAAATCTTGAGTAAAAATCATGAGTAATCTGTTTTAGTATTGATCTTTCAACCTTTAAGCTTGTTTTCCGAGTAATAGCAATAACTAATAATCTTCCATATCGCTCATATAAAATTCTTGTTTCATCGAAGTTGACTTCTTGAATCTCTTCAGATTTGTTTCCCGTTTTTACTTCTTTTATGAATAAGTTTAAAGCATTTAAAAACCCTCCAATCAAATCCATGTCAATTGTACTGTCAGGATTTAATGAGTATTCTTTACTTAACAATAAGGATCCTGATAGTTTATCTAAAAAATAAATCGCCAGAAATCGATTAGAACTAGCATCTTGTTGCCTATTAGCAAAACCATATGATTTGATATTTGAATTTGGATACATTGGTTACCCTTTTTAGGTTGATTTATTCGATTTATTCACATTCCCATAATTAAAAATCAAGCATGTTGAAGTATAAATGATTTAAACTTAAATACAGTTTAAAAATTGAATATTATCTTAATGACACCTTCACATTTCATCTAAAAATATTAAACTAAAAAAACAAAAATTAAAAACAAACAATTTATATTATTAGACATATATTCTTTCAAATTAACCTTGGTTTTCGATAAAAATGGATGTTAACTCAACCGTGGATGAACATAAAAAAAAAATATCAACTGGTTTAATTATTACTAGAGAAACATTAAACCAAACAATCTTTCCCGAAGAAATAAAAGTAGAAATTTCAAAAACCCCTTATTATCTTCTTATATTCATTTCTCGGGAGGATGTCATAAAGATTAGTTGTTTTCCAACTAAAACTAACTCAATAAAAAAGATTTTAATTAAGTTAGAAGAATTTTCTCCAGAAATTGTGAAAGGAATTTCGGAAGTTTTAAATAAATTGAACTTGATTAAAGATATCCTTCATACAACGGGAATATGTTATGAATTAGAAAATTGCTTTTATGAGACATACTTAATCGGAGATTTAATAGATCAAAATTCTGAATATGATAAGAAAATTGAGAATGAATTTATGGCAATACCAAGAGTTAATAGTGTTGTGATAGAAGACATAAAGACTCAAGACGTTTAATTCTTTTTTAAATCTAGACGAAAATTCTATTTTTTATTAATTTTGTAATTTAATTTGAGTTAATGTTCTCCAAGTTTTCCAAAAAATTAACAACATGATTATAAAGATAAAAAGAGCTGTAACGAACGTGTAGCCTCCGATGAATGGATCCATTAATATCATAAAAAATATACCTGCTATTGAAAAGCCTATCATGTATCCATAACCCCAATAACGATCTTTTAAAGAAATAATAATAGCTGGAATAAATGTTGTGAAAATTATTGACAAAAACGCAAGAACTTCAACACTTCGAGGAGAATCATGGATCATGACCATGTTAAACCATGAAATTACAAAACCAGCAAAACCCCATAAGAAAGTTTTATAATCCACTTTAAAATCTGGTTCAGAGTTTCGAATACCTTGTTTCTTCTCAATATCGTTCATTGTAATTATGACAATAAGTTCCAATTATTATTAATTTTGAATACCTATGACTGTTCATGAATTATTTTAAATAGGTGGAAAGATATATAATACCTAAGATAAAAATTGAATTAAAATATTCGTAAATTTCTTATTTAAAATTAAATTAAACAAAAAAAGAAAAAAGAAAATAATACAAAACCATAAAATATGACTCCTGCCCCACCCTGGATTTTTGTCTTTTGGTAGTGCTGAAAAATGCACTCTTATTTCGCCCTCCAAGCTCCGTGATTCACACGGAACTGGGGAATCCCCCTTTAATTTTTCTGACCTTATCATTAGGTCTCGGGGCAGGAGTCTCTCTCTTTCTTCCATCATTAAATATTGGTTAATTAACTAAATCTTTGAATGACAGGCTATGAAAAGAATTGAATAAAAAAGTATCATAAAAAATTATCCTAAAAGATGTGAGTTCATTTAAATCTAAAAAGGAAACAATTTAATTGCTATCAGAATCTTCTTTAATAATACTTTTACAAATATGTTTGACGCGATTAAATTTTTAAGTTTGATTAAATTTTGATTAATTAGATATTTGTTTAAATAGAAATAAAATTGAAAAAACTGATTCATATGACAGAAGAAATAATTAGACGTACTCGGAGCATCTGTCCAGAATGCTTGAAAGTCATTCCAGCCGAAATTTATGTTGATCCCGAGACAGATTTCGTCATGATGCGCAAAAATTGTGAAGAACACGGAGACTTCAAGGATAAACTCGCAAGAGAATCTGAAGAATACAAGTGGGCGCAAACATTCACTGATGAGTTAGGATCTACCATTAATAATTCCACAAAACCAGAATATGTAAATTCTGGAATTAAAGATACAGTAAAAGGCTGCCCAAATGATTGCGGTTTGTGTAATAACCATAAATCCGCCCCAAATATAGCCCTAATTGATGTTACAAATCGATGTAATTTGACTTGTCCCATCTGTTTTGCAAATGCTAGTGCGAAGGGGTATGTGGTCGAACCTACATTTGATCAGCTCGTACAAATAATGGAACATTTTAGGTCAATGAAACCCGTCCCTCCAGTTTTATTACAATTATCTGGAGGAGAACCTACCATTAGGGATGATCTTCCAGATGTCATTCGAAAAGGAGTAGAATTGGGTTTTGTTGAGGTAATGGTCACCACTAATGGAGTAAGATTTGCGAAATCACCTGAATATATGAAAAAATGCATGGATGCTGGTATGAAAGCCATCTACTTGCAATTCGACGCTACTGATGATCCAGAAGCATGGAAAAAAATAAGAGGTGTTAATTTATGGCCTCTAAAGAAAAAGGTTTTTGAAAACGCTCGAAAAATCGGATACTTTGGAATAGTATTAGTACCTGTTATAGCTAAGGGAGTAAATGATCATCAAGTTGGTCCGATAATGGAGTTTGCAAAACAAAATACTGACGTAGTTTCAGGAATTGTATTCCAACCTGTGTCCCTCTGTGGTCGTATAAGTTTCGAAGAGTTAATGGATTTGCGATACACCACTTCTGACTTGAAAGTGGCTATCAATGAAGCCACGGGAAATGCGATTACGAGATTTTATCCTATAGCAACATCCGCTAAGATGACGAGATTACTAGCTTGGTTTGACGATGTACCCGAATTTTCCATGACAAGCCATAAAGATTGCGGATTTGCCACCATCTGTATAGTTAATGATAAAGATGAATGGGAACCTCTTGATAAATATTTTGACGTAGAAGGGTTAATGAGATGGTCAAATAAGACCTATGATATGGTACAGAAACAAGAAATACCAAAACCAACTGGGTTTTTAAAGAATATAAATCTTGAAGATTTAGGAGCCGTTCCCAATACCATTGGTAAGTTTATCGATGATATGACAAGCTTAGGATATCGCCAAATGATGAAGGCATATTATCTTGCTGGTTCAATGCGTTATGTTAAAAACCCTACAAAGGTTTTGACAAGTAAAACATTCCAAGGATTTGCTCGTTTAGTAATGGCACCAAATCTATCGTCTGCGGCTAACTTTTTACACACTCGTAATCTTTTAGTAAGTGCCATGCACTTTCAGGACGCATACAATTTTGATCTCGATAGAATTTGTCAATGTTTAGTCCATTATGGTGTAATAGATCCAAATGACAATAGTAAAGTGCTCGAGATTCCATTTTGCGCTATGAATACGCTACATCGTGAGGGAATAGAGAAAGCTTTAGCGATCCAAGGCGAAGAAGCCAAGAAAGCAGATGTTATACAAGCAGAAATTAAGGAATTGTTAGAAACTATAAAGGATTAAATCTTTTTTTTAATCTTGTTTTATTCATTTTAAAATCATAAATATCTTCATTTTATATCTTTTTTCAAGGTAATAAAGTCAAGTTAAAAAATAAATCTTAAAAGCTTTAACACGACTTAAGATAGTAAGAATGGAAATTATTATTAAATTTTGATTCCATCTTATGTTACTTGTAAAATTACAATCACTTTTTTCGATTCATGACTGATAATTCTGATTTAATTGGAGATTACAAAGGGACAGTAAAAAATAGTGTTATAACCGCGTTATTGCAAGCTTATTTAGATTCCCTTGATTATGATGGTATGAAATCTATCCTAAGAGAAGCAGAATTATTGGAGTGGAAAGATACGAGAGATATTAATCCAGAGGGTGAGATTGATTTTTTTTCATTTAAGAAGCTAATTGCCGCACAAAATTGTCTTTTATATGAATCTAATAAGTTGCTTTATGAGATTGGAAGAAAATTTTCTTTTTATTTGTTCCCATATGGCAAAAATTTTACAGAAATTATTTCTGAAATAAATGAATTAATAAAAACTAATTGGGATGTTCAAATTAAAGAAAAGAGCGAAAAAAGATATGTCATAGTAATTAAAAAATGTGTTTTTTGTTCTGAAATTGGAGTTTCTTGCGATTTATTCAGAGGTTTCCTAATCCATTCATTAGAAAAGACACTTCCTTCAGATTATTCCATCGTTTCAGAACTAACTAAAGAAAACGTTTTTGATCCAACACATAATTCCTTCACATTGATCTTGAATATTGAAAAAAGAAAAAAAAATGAGATATGACGAAACATTAATAAAAACAAAAGTCAAAGAAAAATTAAAGAGAAAAAAAATTTTTTATTTGTAGTGAATTAATAATCTTAAAAGCTGATTGCATGATGAATGAAGAACGTGAATATGTTTTTAAAATTACAATTCTAGGTGATGCTGCGACCGGCAAAACATCATTAATAAATCAGTTTGTTGAAAATACGTTTCAGGAAGATTATAAACCAACTTTAGGCGCAAATATCATCCGTAAAGATGTAAACTTAGATGATTTAAACGCAAAATGCAGATTAATAGTTTGGGATTTAGCAGGGCAAGAAAAATATAATGTTGTAAGAAGTTTATATTATCAAGGATGTGTTGGTGCTTTATTGGTTTATGATATCACCCGAACTGTCACTTTTGATAATATCGTGTCGAAATGGCTGAATGATTTTAAAAAATATGTTAAAAAAGAAGGCGTATATTTATTAATTGGTAATAAAAGTGATTTGAAAGAACAGAGGGTGATCCAAACCAGTGATGGAAATAAATTGGCTGAAAAAATTAACGCTAGTAAATTCCTTGAAACAAGTGCGAAATTTGGAGAAAATGTAAATAGCGCTTTTAAAACACTTGTATATCAGATTCTTGAAAACCAATGAGAAATATGGCAATTTCATTATCTTTATATTTATAAAATATTATAACCTTTAATTATTATCAAAAGAGTGCTTCTTATATGAAAGAATTATCTAATAAAGTGGCAAAGGCCCCACGATCTAAAATTCGGGAACTAATGGATCTTGCAGCAGGAAAAAAAGATATTATAAGTCTAGGCATTGGTCAACCCGATTTTTCAACACCTAATCCTGCAATAGAAGGCAATATTAATGCCTTGCGTGATAATATCACTTGTTATGCACCAACTAGGGGGATTCCAGAGCTTCTACAGGAGATAGAAACAAAGTTAAAACGATTTAATAACATTCAATCTAATTGGAATGAGAATATTATCCTAAGTAATGGTGGTTCTCAAGCACTAACACTTGCTTATGCAACTTTATTTAATCCTGGTGATGAGCTCATTTTGTCATCTCCAAATTTCATATCCTATTATTATTGTTCCTTATTTTTTGGAGTCAAAGTAATTGAAATTAAGAGGAATGATGACTTTAGCACAAATATTGAAGCCATGGAGAGGGCAATAACCGATAAAACAAAAGCAATCTTAATCAATTCTCCAAATAATCCAACTGGCCATGTTATGAATTCTGAGGAGTTAAATAAAATCATTGAATTAGTAAAAAAATATGATTTATATCTCATATCAGATGAAGTATATGAAAATTACTTATATGATGGTTTTAAACATGCAAGCCCTGCTTCCTTTGATGGAATGTTTGAAAGAACTGTAACAATAAATGCAATGTCTAAAGTATATTCTGCAACTGGTTTCAGATTGGGATACGTGGTCGCTAAAAAAGAAATAATAGATTTAATGGAAAAATATCATCAATACACTGTTGCGGGAACAAATCATGCTGCTCAATATGGATTTTTGGAAGCTTTAAAAATGGATCAGCATTTTTTTGATAACATTTTGGAGAGTTTTAATAAACGCAGATTATTTGTTCATGAGCGTTTAAAGGAATTAAATTTTGATGTGGTTAAACCTAAAGGAGCATTTTATATAATGCCCTCGGTCTCAGGGTTCAACATGAACGGAGCCGAATTTTCAGAAAGAGTCATGAGAGAAAAAGGAGTTGCTATAGTACCTGGAAATGTCTTTGGCTCTTATTCTGAAGATAGAATAAGAATATCCTATGCAACAGAGTATAGTCAATTAGTTGAAGCTTTTGATAGGATTGAAAAATTCGTGTTAGGGTTATGATTTAATGATTCACACTTCTTTTGAATAAGTAGAAATGAGTGCATTGGTTAAAAAATCAGTAGCATTACAAACATCTTTAATTTTCACTCGCTCATTATAAGCGTGGATGAATTTTGGATCTCCAGGACCAAAAATGATAAATGGAATAGGATGTTTAGGATCTACAAGATTAGCTGCGTCAGTTGCATAAGGTAATCCTACAAGTTCTGAATTTACTAATTTTAATAAGTTTTTAATTAAAGGATGATTTAAATCTGCTTGAAGAGCAGGTAAATTTTTAAGCCGTTCAAGTTCAAAAGTACAAGATCCTACATTAATTTGGTTCAATTTTTGAATAACTTTTTCTGGATCCTCTTCAGGAACTAATCTAAAATCTAATTCTAACTTTACTAGTTCTGGAACCATATTTATTACGCTACCACCTTGAATTCTCCCTATATTCACTGTTGATTTGCCTAATATATTATTTTCCAACGGAACGATAGATTCATGTATCTGCGGAAGAATGCTTAACGCACATTCAATAGCATTAATTCCTTCATGTGGTATGGAACTATGTGCGGGTTTCCCCTTAATTCTTAAAGCCACCCATAAAAGACCCTTTTCAGCAATACCAATTTTCATATTAGTAGGTTCTGCTACAATCAAAAAAGAAGCATTTTTAGTAATTCCTCTTTTTTTTAATTCTAGCGAACCAGTCATGCCATATTCTTCATCAGCAGTCCCCGCAAATATGAAAGTATATTTATTTAAAAGATCAGGAATTTTTGAAATATTCTTCATGGTATATAATAAACTGACCAACCCTCCTTTCATATCTGCTGAACCGCGACCATACAAGTAATCTTCTTTAATCTCCGCTGAAAAAGGTGGAAATGTCCAACTAGTGTGAGTACCTGAAGGAACAACATCGAAATGACCCGAAAAAACGATTTCAGTTTTACCCTCTCCAATTTTACTTACTAAATTGTGAAGTTTAACTCCATTCTTGACGTGTGTAATGACTTCATTTCTAAATCCGGTCTCTTCTGTTAAAATATCTGAAATAATGAAGTTTACAATATCTTCCGTCAACCCAGGTGGGTTTTCTGAAGGTATTTGCACCAGACTCCTTAATGAATTGATTATCTCTCCTTCTGGTGTCTTAGGGATATTCAATTTTCCCTTCTCCTCATTGATTCTTAAAAAAGATACAATATCAATTAAAATAAAAATAAAAAAATAAAAAAAGTTTATCTATTCTCTTCTTTCTCGTGATGGAGCATTAATACTATGCCTAAGATTAACATGGCAGAATCATCATCTAAATCGGGATTCATTCGGACCCCGTAATGACCGCGCAAAATGCTCTTAAAAATTTTTTTGCTAATTTCTGCGACTTCCTTACCGTCTTTTAAAATTTTGAATTTCAGAGTAAAAATGTTGCCTTTCATTTCAAAAACTCTGTTTTCATTGGGATCCTCATACCAGTACTTTGGCTTAATTGAGACTAATTTTCTTTTAAGTATCCCTAAATATTGGCTATCATCCTTTTCTCCACCTTTGTAAAACCTATAGGAAGATCGTAAAGATATAATTTTTTCCCCTACTGTTAAAAGTGGAGTTTCATTTAGATCCCTAATTCTATACGTATTTCCAATTTTAATCAGCTTTCCTCGGAAAGTACCGAGAAGTTCATTAGTATCAGCGTTAAAAATTTCACCTTTATCAGACAAAGAAATCATTTTTTCTTTGAGCATAAAATTTCTGCAACCTAGTAGCTTTTCAGACATTGATTTTCACATTTCTTATTATTTTCGTTCCCCAGTTTTTAATTGGGGTATTAAAGTAGTCGAGTTTGTCTTTAAAAATTTATTGACAATTTAAAAGGAGGAGATAAAAATTGGTCTTCACATGATATATAAGTGATTTATTACATGAATAAATTAGGGATTAAAATCAAATATTAATCCCATCATTAATCATACAAGATAATCATGTCATTAGTGTTTACAACGGATGGATATTTTTGTGAAGGTCATATCGTTCAGAAGAAATGGCAATATCAAATGGAATTAGGTAAAGTGTTATTAAGTGAAGAAAACCTTTCCTTATTCAGGAGATCAAATATTTCTCTTACTGGAACTGGTGCTTCGGTTGATGATTATAAGGAAGGATTCAAAATACCTTTAGCTAACATAAAAAAGGTATATCCAACGAAATTCCAGAAAATTTTTTTGATTGTCGTTGAAACTAGGGATAACCACTTATTTTCCATTAGCATGGCTACCAATAAGAATAATGGAAGAGAAAGTGCGAATTATTTAAGCGAATTGATAAATTCAACGATTCTTAAATCAGTCAATCTACAAAATAATGTTCCAAAAGAAAATATCTGCAATTTTTGTAAAGAAAAAATGGATCCCTTGGCCAATTTCTGCCGTCACTGTGGTAAAGAAAGAATTTAACTCTTTTTTTTATAATTTAATTTTAACAACTTATATGTAATCTACTTACTATATTATTGAATCATTAAAAAAAATAGCTTAGAGAAATATATCTGCAAATCATGTATATAAAAAAGATTATTTATAAAAATCGCCAGAACTTTCGTCGAGATTCCGAGATTCGGTTATGATTTTTGCCATCTCTTCATAACGCTGAACAACACTTTGAGTTAAAGTTGATTTTATTCTATTTAAGGAATGTTCAAAGTGTTGATATTCTATTTTATCAAGATCATACATCTTTTCTCGAATTGCTTCCATTCCTGCTTCACGACATAGGTTTTCTAAATCAGCACCGCTATATCCTTCTGTAACTTGAGCAAAATGTTTTAGTGATATGTTATCTGCTAATGGCATGTTCTTTGTATGCACTTTTAGTATCTCTTCTCTTGATATCAGATCAGGAGCGGTGATGTAGAGTAATCTATCTAATCGACCTGGTCGTAATAATGCTGAATCGACCATATCTGGACGATTTGTGCTTGCTATAACAACAACACCCTTTCGATTTTCAATACCATCCATTTCAACTAGAATTTGATTCACAATAGAATCTCTAAGAGCCGTACCTTCACTTACCCCCCTAACTGAACTAATAGCATCAAGTTCATCAAAGTAAATGATTGAAGGTGCTGCTTGACGGGCTTTTCTAAATATGTTTCTTACAAATTTCTCACTTTCTCCAACAAATTTAGAAAATACTTCAGGACCTTTAACTGTAATAAAATTGCTATTGGTTTCAGTAGCAATTGCTTTTGCTAAAAGAGTTTTTCCGCAACCTGGAGGACCAAATAATAGAATTCCATTCATGGGACGAATACCCGCTCTTTCAAATAATTCCTTATGAAGTAAAGGCCATTCAACCGCTTCTTTTAATTCTTCTTTAATTTCATTCAAACCACCGACTTCATCCCATTTTATATTTGGAATTTCAATCATTACTTCTCTCATTGCAGAAGGTTCAATTAAATTAATAGCTTGAGCAAAATCATCATCACTTATATTTAAATCTTGAATGATATCGGATGGGATGGGCTCATCTAAATTAATCTTAGGTAAAATTCTTCGTAACGCAAACATTGCCGCTTCTCTACTTACTGCCATTAAATCAGCCCCCGCAAATCCATGTGTTATCGCTGAATAATGATCTAAACTCACATTCTCTTCTAGAGGCATCCCTCTCGTATGAATTTGCAAGATTTCTTTCCTTTCTTTTACATTGGGCACACCAAATTCAATTTCTCGATCAAATCTGCCAGGGCGTCTTAGGGCTTCATCAATTGCATTAATTCTGTTAGTAGCGCCGATACAAATGATCTCACCTCTTCCTTGTAGACCGTCCATCAATGAAAGTAATTGTGAAACTACGCGTCTCTCCACCTCTCCAGAAGTATCAACTCTTTTAGGTGCTATAGAATCAATCTCATCAATAAAAATAATTGATGGGGCATTTTGCTCGGCTTCTTCAAATATTTTTCTTAGCCTTCCTTCACTCGCACCATAAAACTTACTCATGATTTCTGGACCATTAATTGTAATAAAATGAGCATTTGATTCTTGGGATACAGCTTTAGCCATCAATGTTTTTCCTGTTCCTGATGGTCCATAAAACAAAACACCTTTAGGTGGATCAATATTTAATCGATGAAATAATTCGGGATGTTTTAAGGGTAATTCTACCATTTCTCTAATTCTTTGAATTTCATCATTTAATCCCCCTATATCATCATAAGTAACAACACCACCAGAAACGTTTAAAACAGCTACTCTCTTGTTAACTTTTATTCGAGTGTCACGAGTAATTTTTACTACTTTATCTGAAGGAGTGCTGTCTTCTACAATTAGCCGTAAAGTGCCTAAAACCGGCTTTCTCTTCTGATTTCGAAGCATGGGCATCATTTTCATGAATTCAGTCATGGCATTATCAGAATCATTTGTTTGATATACTTCTCCCAAAACTTCAATTATATCACCGATTACCACGGGTTTATCAATTAATTTAGCTTTGATTGCTTCTCCTTGCTTTTTCAGATCTAAATTTGCTTTTGTAGGAGTTAAGCTTATTTCTTCAGCAGCATATACTTTTGCTAATTTGATTGAAACATATTCCCCAATCGTTGCTCCCGCATTAAGCCGTTGGAGCCCATCTAATCTAATGATGGATTTACCTTTATCAACAACGCTCGAAACAACAATTCCAGTTGTTTTTTTCTTTCCACTAATTTCGATTATATTTCCAGTTGTTAATCCTAGCATCTCGATTACATCAGGGTCAATATAACATAAAGAGCGTCCGCTCCGACTTTTTTCAAGTTCCTCTATTCTCACTTTAATATCTTTATGGCTGGCTGGATTTGAAGGCATGATAATTCTTATTAATTTTTGGTTTTTAATAATGAATATTGTTATTTTTTATTCAAAAAGATAGATACAAATTCAGATTTATAAAATGATTGTTCCCTTATTTTCTTTGCTCTTAATTTTAATATGTCTTGATATTATGACCCGTCAAGCAACGTCAACGTTTAACCTTTTTTTCAGAAAATCTATAAAATCCTTTGAAATTTCATCTTCAGAATTTATATCTCCCCTTTTTTTTTTTACATATATCTTCCGAAGATTTAATATTCTAGATTTTAAATTTTGAAAATTCCGATCATTCAATAAATTCCCAACGATTTTTCGTGTAATAATTTCTAGCTTTTCTTTGGATCCTTGTTTTGATTCCATTTTTTGGTTTGGTATCGTTCTCATATCCAAATCTTCCAATTTCATCTCAATCTGAGAAATTATAGAAAAAATTCTCTCGTGAACATTATTAATGCTAAAATCGCACGATGCTAAGGGTTTATCCCAATTATACTTATTAAAAGTATCAAATTTTTCATTAATTCTATGAATTACCTCATTTGGTATTGGAGTTCCTCGTTCATTATTCCATTTTAGACAAGTTTCAATTGGAGTTGAAATGTACATGATAAAAAATGGTATGTGAAATTCCTCAGCAATTTCCTTTATATCATGTCTCATGCTTGTATAGTAATTTAGATCATCACTTATAACAATATGCTCCTGTGATAATGCATCGTTAATCAATTTTAAGTTATTGGCTCTTACGAGGTGTTCCGCTTCATAATTAAAGGATTGAGAGGAAATTTCTTTTCTTATACTATCGGGATCAACAATTTTAACTTTAAAATCAGGTGCTGTGGATTTTAAAGCTTTTTTCATGAATCTAGCAAAAGTAGATTTTCCTGCAGCTGGTAAACCAGCTAATATTAGTAAAAATTGATGTTCAATCAAGTAGATCCTCATTTTCATTTGAACGTTTAATTAGCCCAAATTTTTCTTTTCTTGAAAAAGTTTTAATCTCTAATTCCCGTCTCATTGCCTCTCTCCTTTCCGTGTATGTTTCGAAATACTTTAATTCTATTTTCTTCCCTTTACAAAATTTGGCTCCTCGCCCATTTCTATGCTCCTCTAATCTTCGCTTCAAATTATTTGTATAACCCGTATAAAATCTTTTCTTATTATTTTTTCCAATCGTTTCTAAAATATACACGTAGTAGAAAGTCATGTGTTCTTCCCTACATAAAATTACTCATCGTTCTATTTATTTTTTTTTGAAATATATACAAGAATTTTGCAAATTTCAATATATTTCGATAAATAAAATTTACTAATTTTAAATTAAATTTATTACTGCTGACTTTTATAATTTAAAATAAGGTATATAAGGTGATTTTGTCATGGCTATGAATATGGACGCTTGGTTTTTATATTCCGAATATTAAGATTTTATTATTTCTACAAATCTGTTGGGAGAATATATTTAAATATTTGAATAGATGTGTTATTATCATGAAAGATAAGAAAACAATCGCATACAAGAACGAAAGAATCAAAAAAATCGCATTTAACTTGAGGAAACTCCTTACAAAGGCGGTGATGCGGGAATGGATGCGTCTAAGTGACGTGAAGGACGAGAAGGGTAAAACTCAATCAGACCGAACTAAAATTGAAAACGAGCGCAGCGATTTATATAGGGCTTTACATGCGTCGATTTGTATATGCCCCGGCTGCCATCAAATCAAAAGGGATATGATGTACAACGCTTACCTAGAGGAATGGTACTGCACGTGTTGCGTTCAAGAATATCGCGATTTCTACCTTAAAAAAAAAGCAGTTCTCGATAAAGGCGGGTTTGTCGGCGATTTTAGTGTTGAATTCCATGAATCATTTTTATGAGAATTTCTATATTTTTGTATTTCAAATGTGGGAGCTACATTTCATTAATTTAAATTAAATTTATTAATGCTGACTTTTATAATTTAAAAGATAGCTTAAAGAAAGTATAGCAAAGTTTAGTAAAGTTGAGGTGAAGATAAAATTCCTCGAGGAATTTTTTTAATCAAATGGGACGAACTCGAAGGTGGGACTATTTACTTGAAATATCCCGAGGATTTTGAAATTCCTAATAACGCTGTCCAACAAATACAAATCTCTCATAATTTTTCTGAAAGTTATATAACCATTGAAGAAAAGAATTGGAACTCAATTTCTTATTATAATGAGGCTAAAGAAATAATTATCGTATTAGTTTTAGACAAATATGATGATGCCTCGGATTATACTATAATTCTTGATGAATTCAAAAAAGAACTCGCCTTAGACATAAAAGAAGAAAGATTAAAGAGACATCTTAAAGAAAAGTATGATTTATCATTAAAGGTTTTCAGAACCCGGGATGAAGTAATTTCTAAACTTAGTAATGAAGTAGCACAGCTAAAAACATTTGAATATGATTGGAGAAAAAGAATTGAAAAAATAGTTAAATCAGACCATCTGAAAGTTAAAAGTAAAATTCAATTTCTCTTAGCGGTAAACGAGGAGATGGTTTATTGTGATATCTGTAAAAATGTAGATACTAGTAAGAATTGGATAAATTCTGTTCTTGAAACCTTGATGAAAAATGAAATTATTGGATATAATCATCAAAAAGATTCATACTATTTACGATTTTAAATAGATTCTATCTCCTTGTTAGGATTTAAGATATTTAGTTATTGTAAATTCATTTTTTTAGTTCTTCAGCAATATTAGCACTGATTTTTGAAAAGATAAAAAGGTTTTTTATTTATCAATATTTAGAATACTCGATTAACGATGAATCTGACTAATGAAGAACAAAAAGAAGTCATAAAGGTAATGGAATCGCAAATGCTAACACTCCTTCATGGAGAATATGTTAAAAAATTTGAGGAGGATTTTGCAATATATCATGGTGTTAAACATGCTATAGGAATAAATACAGGTACAGCAGCTCTTCATATTGCTATAGCGGCATTAGATATAGGACCAGGTGATGAAGTAATCGTTCCTCCTTTTACTTTTATCGCAACAGCGAGCTCTATCCTTCATAATAATGCAATTCCTATATTTGCTGATATAGATAATAAATCTTATACTCTGGATCCTAAATCTGTTAAAGAAAAAATAACGGATAAAACAAAAGCTATTATACCAGTGCATTTAGCTGGAATCGCAGCAAATATGAATGAATTAAAAGAAATAGCAAATGATCATGGGATATTTATTATTGAAGATGCATGTCAGTCAATAGGTGCAAAATGTAATAATAAAATGGTAGGATCTATTGGTGAGATTGGGTGCTTTAGCTTTTACCCATCGAAAAATATAACTACTGGTGAAGGAGGCATGATTATAACTAATAGCGACGAACTCGCTGAACAATGTAAATTAATTCGACACCATGGTGAACCTTCTTGGTATGTATATAATAGACTAGGCTATAATTATCGCATGACTGAAATACAAGGAGCAATTGGAGGAGTACAACTAAAAAAAATGGATGATTTTATTAAAATAAGGAATGAAAATGCCCGTTATTTGACTGAAGGAATTCAAAATATTGAAGGAATTGATCCGCCATACGTTCCAAAATATTGTGACCCTGCTTTCAATTATTGGATTGGACGAATTCACCCCTCTATCATTAATATGAACAAGATGGAATTTTTAAATAAATTTCCTAGGAGTAAAATCCTTTACCCAAAACCCCTTTATAAAACTAAATTATTTCAAGAAAAGATTGCGTACCCTAAAGGATGTCCATGGTCTTGTACATATTACGGTAGAGATGTTAATTATAAGGATATTTCATTACCAATCGTAGAACAAGTTACTAATGAAATTTTTGCTCTTGATATACACCCAAATATAAACAGAGAAACTCTCGATGAAAATATTGAAACAATAAAAATACTTGCAAATAAATAGGAAACTGCGCTTTTTCCTCGTCATATTATAGTGATATCACCTAAATATTATTCTTGAAAATAAACCATTGTCGAATTTAATTATTTATGTCGACAATATTAAAAAAAAAAAGATTTCTCCAATTATCTCAATCTTTTCATGGTTATAATATACTGAAAATGTATGGAATCTTAAACGAATTGAATCTAAAAAGAGAAAATCGATATATTTTATGTAATTTTATTGATCAGAACAGTAGTAAATTTGAAACTGAAGGAGATATCTATGAGAAAAATAAAGATTATAGTTTAAATCATCTGTTTATTTTTGCTGTCAATAAGGCAAAAAAACACGATTTAATACAAACTCTTGATGAAGAATACGCAAATAGTATTCGTGCAATTACTCAAAAAAGAGATATAAAATCGTTTTAACATCTTCTAATATCGTATTGAGGAAAATAGTTAATAAGAATAAAATCTATTATCAATGTAGTAATTAATATGACTTGATCTATTATGACTGAACCAAATTACATCGTAAAAATCTGCTTACTTGGAGAAGCTAATGTTGGAAAAACTTCTTTAGTTTATAGGTTCATTGAAAATAAGTTTAGAGATAACTATAAAAGCACGCTAGGAGTAAATTTACTAAAGAAAGATTTGAATTTAGAAGGATATGGTGAAATAGTAGCACAATTATGGGACCTTGGCGGTCAAGAATCCTTTAAAAGTCTCCGAAAATTATATTTGGAAGGGGCAAATGGTGCTTTACTAATATTTGATGTCACCCAAAGTAAAAGTTTTGAAAAATTAAGAGATTGGATACAAGATTTTAAATTGGCTAGAGAAGATGAACCTATCTTATTGATTGGCAATAAAAATGACTTAAAAGGTAAAACCCAAATCTCAGATAAAGAAGCAATAAAGTTCGCTAAGGAATTTAACATGGAATTTATTTCTACATCAGCGAAAATTGGAACCAATGTAGAAGAAGCATTTAATAAGATGATAAAAACTATTTTGGATAAAACTTTGAAAGCTTAGTCATTATAAAAATCTTAAATGTACTTCTCTTTATTATTCTCCCCATGAATTATAGAGCACTTATAAAGCATTTATAAATGATCACATATTTACATTAAATTATATCTATTAATTACTAACTTTTTAAGATAATTTATGTAATAAGTAATAGAAATTCAAATCATATTAGAAATTGAGATTAAGATGCCAGAAGAAGAAATTGAAGATATTGATGAGGAAGAGGAAGACGACGATGATGAAGAAGAAGAATTGGAAGCTGAAGAGGGT
Source organism: Promethearchaeota archaeon (assembly GCA_030667705.1). Classification (GTDB taxonomy): domain Archaea; phylum Asgardarchaeota; class Lokiarchaeia; order Sigyniarchaeales; family SOKP01; genus SOKP01. The sequence goes on from DAOUVJ010000032.1 coordinate 19,946, forward strand.
ATAGATTATAAAATTGAAAATGTTGTTGCTACAGTTGTAGTAGAGATTACAGAAAAGATTGATCTAACTCAAATTGCCCGAAAACATGCTGATGTAGAATATAATCCAGAACGATTTCCAGGTCTCGTAATGCGAATCGAAAAACCTCGCGCAACAATCCTCATCTTCTCCACGGGAAAAATGGTAGTAACTGGGTTAAGAAAAGCTCGCGAAGCTCCAAGAGTTGTGGAAAAAGTTGTTAAAAATATTAGAAAGGCAGGAATTAAGGTATCAAATCCTGAAATTACTATTCAAAACATAGTTGCAAGTGGCGATTTGCATACGAACATTGACCTAAACATGGCTGCAATTGTAATGGAATTTGCAATGTATGAACCGGAAGTGTTTCCTGGGTTAATTTACCGCATGCCCGACCCAAAAACGGTATTCTTGATATTTTCAACGGGACGGATTGTATGTACAGGAGCAAAGAAAAAGGAAATTGTTAGAGATGCTGTAAGAAAATTAAATCAGCAAGTTCGAGAATTAGGAGTAGCTAAAAAGGAATTAAGTAATACTGACTACGAAGATATTACATTTATCTAATTTTTTTCAAATTTTTTTATTAGACTTCTGAATGAATTTATTTCTTAATAAGCAAATTTTCTTCTTAGAATCATATAAAAGATAAAGAAAAGTTTTAATCCTTTTGAAATACGATCATGAATTCACAATAAGTATTACCTGATTGTAAGCCACAATCTACCTCTTGAGCAAAACAATGAATGTTTACCATGTGCTCTACGATACCAGCAAGCATTCCCGCTTCAAAAGCACAAAAACTACCCTCAGTTTTTATACCTTTGTTTAAAAGATCCTTAATTGAAGAATGACCTTTTAATTTGAGATGGATGATCTCATCACTACTTTCAATAATCTCCATATCACCCAAATTAAATTCATTGATAGTCTCTTTCAGACCATCAGGAATTTGGGATACCTCTTTCAATTGCCTCACTTTCAAGATTGTTCCGAGTTCATGTCCCAAGTAATAAAATATGGCTTCCAGTTGATGTCCTAATTCTATGGTTTCTAAGAAGTTTAGAATAACATATTACCTTGCTAGTAGGGCTCCAACTTTCATGTCTCCAATTTCTCTTCCATCTTTAAGGTGCTTTTTCATTTGGGCTAATATTTTAGATAGTAGTTTTCTATCCATTTTTTCCACTTCCATTTTTTTATAATTCTTATTATATTATAATCTTACTGATTCTTCTCTTCTATAATCTTACTGATGAGATAAATCCATAAAGTATGGCATCAATAATATCTTCTTCTTGGATGTTTATCGTTAGTCTTTTATCAGCGATTATTAGTGTTGGTAGGGATGTTATTTTGTATTGTTGAGTTAACATATAATTCTTGCTCACATCTATTTTTTCGATAAATAATTTCTTTCCAAACATGGAAATATTTATTCTCTTCAACATGTCTTCCACAGGTTTGCAAGGTGCACAATGTTCCGATGAAAATAGTAATATTTTCGGATATCCTTCCTTGAAAACTTCAGACATTTGTCATCCTTGCCAAACCAGTATGATTCAAATATTTTCTTATTGATCTTTAAACTTATCATATAAATTTGTAATGATGGTTTGAAATGCTTCATATACCCCATTCCCAGTTTTAGCAGATGTCCTATAATATCCAAGAAAGTTCCTGTTTTTGGCAAATTTTACTGCTTTTTCATCATTAAGCTTTTCGGGGGATGTCAAATCAATTTTATTCCCAAATAGTATAATGGGAATATCTCCACAATATTTTTTAATATCTTCATGCCATTCTTCTACATCATCAAAGCTTTTTTCTTCTCCAGGACCGTGCGAAAATACTATTATTGCTGCTTTACTACCCTTATAAAAGGTCGGTCGCATGAAACTGAATTGGGATTGACCCGCTATATCCCAGAAAAATAATTTCACTGCATTTCCATGAATTTTCTCATCATACTTGGAGAATTGAGCTCCTAACGTCTTGATATATTCTTTCTGAAAGCTTCCTTTTGTATATTTTCGTATTAAAGATGTTTTCCCCGCCCCTCCGTTCCCGATTACCGTAATTTTGAACACAAAATCCTTTCTCACTTCTTTACCGTTCATAATATCACATTTCAATATAATTCCGTTTCTCTAACAAATTATCTTAAGCAATATTTTAAATATAAAATAATATAATGATTTTTTAATAATTATAATAAAATTAATTCCTATAAAGTTTTACAAATACTCTATATAAATTCGATATATAAATTCATATGAGAGAGAGAATGAAAACTAATGGAAAATCTCCCAAGATTAGAAAACGTGATTAAACAATTAATAAAGAATGATTTATCTATTGCTTTTGCAGAATCATGCACTGGAGGATATGTATCAAACATGTTCACAAATATTTCAGGAGCTTCAAAAACGTTTGAGCGCGGAATCGTCTGTTATAGTAATGAAGCGAAGATAACTCTTTTAAATGTAGATCCCAAAATTTTAGACGAATTTGGTGCTGTTTCAGACGTAGTTGCAAGGCAACTTGCCTTAAATTTACGGATTTTATCAAATGTCAATATAAGCGTAGGTATCACAGGTATAGCAGGTCCCACAGGTGGAACAAATGAAAAACCCGTTGGATTGGTTTATGTTTCATTCTCAACCGAAGAAGAAACAATTGTTAAACAATTTAACTTTCAGACTAATAGATTAGAATTTAAAGAAAAAGTTTTTGAGGAAATTTTAACATGGCTTGAAAATTTTCTTAATTTAGAATAAAATAAGAGTTATGAGACCCATTTGCCTTGGTTCATTATGATTTTTTTTGAGTCATCGACATATTCGACTGCAATAGTTACTTTTGGTGTTGTGACAAAATCCCAATGCATTTGAGAAACACTGGTACCGGTCATCATTTTATTTCCACCAAAAGCAACATGAACACTCCCATTTATTTTTTCATCAGTTAAAATGTACCCAATTGCTTTGTCTATTTTTGGATTACATCCGATACCCAATTCTGCAACATTATAGGTTCTTAGTTCTGGTACA
>DAOUVJ010000052.1 GCA_030667705.1 Promethearchaeota archaeon
CAACTACAAATTACTTGATGAACTGGACTCTTAGAATTTGCTACTGTAAATACTAATCCTTTTTTTGCTAGTTCATTTATAAGTTCATGTGCTTCTCCACGTGATAATTCTTTTCCTTCCCCTCTTCGCAAGAAATATTGTCCAAACAAACCTACCTGAAAACAAGATCCTGAAATTGGAAACTTATCTTTACATTCTCTTATTCCTAAAGTTTCTGTTCTATTACGGCATGGACAATCAGTAATTACTATTGGTCCTATGCACGTATCAATTATTCCATGTATTTCTTCAGCGTTTGAAATTGCTGATTCATGATCTATTGTTGAATTTATCGGAACTATCCTTGTTAAGGGAGTCCCCTCATCAGAAGACTCGTACCGTTTATAAAACTTCTCTTTAATAAAAAACTGTTGATATAATTCCGCACCTTTTTTTCCAAGTCTTTCAAAGGTTTTTGAGTTTTTAAAGCCCATGTTCAATAGATGCGCCATCGCCAAGAAATAAGAAAAGCCGCCAATATCTTGAATTATGCCGTTTTCAGTCATCTCTTCTAAAATTTTCTTAATTTCTTCCTTGGGTTTACCTATTTTCCTTGCAATTCTATTAAGCGATTGTGGTTTAATTGTTAAATATTGAACTACTTCAGCTTCTTTTGGAGTGAACAATAATTTAATAAACTCTCTAAAAGCTTCTGAAATCTCCCCATCGACTAGGGGTACATCGTTTGGGTACTCTCGCATGTTATTCAATATTTTATCGTAAGGATTTAATTCATTTTCAGTTGTCATTAAAAATTCAATTCAATTTAATCTAATCTTTATAATAATTATACAATTCATGTAATGTGACTATCCAGTGAAAAACATGTATATATAATCCCATTAAAAATCAATAAATTTGCTTTATTTTTATAATATCATATTAGGAAAAGCGAAAAAATAATTTGAAGTTAAAATTATAAACTAAAATTTAGGAGTGAAATTTATTAAGTTTTAAAATCAATTCTTTTTAATTATCGTAAGAACTGATGAAAATGGATCAAATAAAAGATGATTTAGAGTATCTCGATTATAGAGTGAGATTAGATGATATAAATGATATTACATTTGATATAGATGAAAAAATAGTTGTTAACAGCAAAACACCAATTAAAATAATACTTAAAGCAAAGAAAGAATATCCTCGGCGTACTCTATTTAGGTTCGTGATCCCTTATGGATGGGAACCAATCAATTTAAAGAATAATTTTTGCTCTGTCGAATCCTCTGTGAAAGGGAAGGTTAAAGCGACTAAATCCCTATTAATGGTAGTCTATATATTACACGACCCAATGATTATTGGAGATACAATTGAGTTTAATTATAATAAATTGAAGAAAGTAAATACCGCTGGAGATGTTGCTTATATCGACGAAGTTTACTTCGCTTTAGATGTTAAACTTCCCAAAGAAAAAGTGTTTAATAGAATAGGATTAAAAAGAATTTCTATGATCTCAGAAGAATCTTCTTTTTTTCTTATTAAAATCCCTACTATTTACCGTGGAAAACCAACGGATGTTGAAATCGTTGCTTTAGATAAATTTGGAAATCGAGATTATCACTTCAATGAAGAAGTTGAAATTCAAGGTGATAGTTGCCTAGACTTCCCAAATAAAGCAACTATGACAAAGGGTTATGTATTAATTGAACAAGCATTGAAGTTTAAGGAAGATATCCAACCAAATTCAAAAATCAGTAAGTTACTAAGATATAATATGGGGTTCACGCTGTATCCCGTATCTTCTGAAATATTATCAAATATTGGAAAGTTATATGTTAGTAATAGAAAACTTACTGGAACTTCAAATCCAATTGTTTGGGACGAAGACATCTCGGATCAAGTTTACTGGGGGGATACTCATATACATACTAGAGAATTTTCTGATGGTATGGGAACGGGCACGGACGCATTTAATTACGCAAAAAACGTAGTACTTCATGATTTTGCTGCTTTAGGAGATCATCTAAACCAAAGAATTAATACTTTTATGGAAGGTCGAAAAAGCATCTCATATCCATATAACAAAACTATTTGGGAATCTCTAATAGATTTGTGTGTTGATTGGACTGATAATAAGTTTACAGCAATTCCGGCGTACGAGTGGTCAGGACGTAATTTTTATGCTACTAATGCTACAAAAACAAAGAGTCCTTATGAAGCAATAGCTGATAAAGTGTTGTTATTTCCACTAGAGTCCGCTAAAGATGCTCCCTTAGTTAATTATTTGTCTAAAGAGGGATGTTTTCAGCACCAGTTATACGACGCGCTTAAAGGAGTTTATTGTGCTATCATTTCTCATACGCCCATTAGCTTTATGATGGGTACTTCGTGGACCGAAGTTGATAACGAAATGGAAAAGGTTGTTGAGATCTATTCTTCACATGGTTCAAGTGAATCAATGAAAGGCAATTATAGGCCTTTAGTTAACAATAAAAAAAAAGGGAGCATAATATGGGCGTTAAATAACGGTTTTAAACTAGGATTTATAGGTGGCGGGGACGATCACTATTCACATCCAGGATGCCCAATAAGACAATACAAGATGAAAAATTTAGTATCAATATTAAGGTATCGACCAGGAATCGCTGCGATTTTTTCTGATCAATTAGATTCTAAAAACTTAATTAAAAATATAAACCAACGGAATTGCTACGCCACTACGGGTGAAAGAATGTGGTTAAAGATTAAGATAGATTCCGCTTTGATGGGTCAAGATGTAGATATTTCAAATCCTCCCATTATAATAATTACCGTGTGTGGTACTAAAAAGCTTGAAAGCGTGGAGTTAATAAAGAATGGAATCGTCCTTGCAATTCGAGTACCTACTTACGATCGGATCAAGTTTGCATATGAAGATAAAGATCTAAAGAGAGGTGATAAAGCTTATTACTACATTCGAGCTACTCAATTTGATGGGGAGCGTGGATGGAGTTCGCCTATTTGGGTAGAATTTGTTTAAGAATTATCTACCATTAATCATTATTGATTTCTAATTCCAATTTAATCTAATCTTTTTAATTTTCATACATTTCTGTTGCTATTCTGTAAAAAACATCATCTATATTTGTTCCTTTTTTCCCACTTGTTGCAAAATAGGCTCGTGTTCCTAGAATTTGACAATATTTATTTATTTCTTCCTTCAAAATGATTTGCGTTTGAGGATTGATCAAATCTGTCTTATTTCCGACAAGCAAGCTAGGGCAAATGCCTATTTGACCTTCTATTTCCTCTTTCCAATTTTGTAATCTTTCAAGCGTGTTCTTTCGGGTTAAATCAAATACATAAATGATACCTTTTGCTGATTTATAGAATGCTAATCTAACCCATTTGAAGTAGTCCTGACCTGCTAAATCCCAAACCTGTAACGTTAGCAGATTCTTGACTTTAGGTAATTTAAGGTATTTAACAAAAAAATTTGATCCTATGGTTATCTCAGCTTTCGATTTGAACCTCTTATTTATATATTGATGCAAGATGGTTGTTTTGCCTACTCCTGAATCACCAACTATGCATATCTTAAAAAAATTTTGCTTTCTGGGAGATCCTTTATATACAATTGCTTTTCCCAATTACGTTGTCTCCATTAATTAGTTTTTCTATATATTTCTTTCGAAAACTGCATAGATAACATCTAAACAATACCTATTAAATAAATGGCATTATAATAATTATTAAACTTTAGGATGAGACAAAAAGCATAGTTTAGCGAAGTGTAAATCCATTTTAATTTAACATTTCTAAAGCTTAATATTTTATTTTTATATTTACTTCATTAAAGGATAATAATATATTTGAGTATCTTAAAATGAGAATAGTAGATCTACGTTCTGATACGGTGACCAAACCATCTCCAGAGATGTGGGAGGTTGTAAAGAGTTGGGATGATTCAAAACTAGGAGATGATGTGATGCGGGAAGATCCAACTGTTAATGAATTAGAAATGAAAGCAGCAAAAAAATTAAGAAAAGAATCTGCTTTATTTGTTAGTTCAGGAACTCAAGGAAACCTTATAAGTTTACTTTCTCAAACGACTCCTGGAGATGAGATACTTGTTGAGGAAGAGAGTCATATCTTTGGTAATGAAGTTGGTAGTGCCGCTAGAATAGGTGGTTTGATGATAAGAACTTACTCTTCGGAAAGAGGATTCCCTTCTTTAAAAAAGCTCCAAACAATGATACGAGATTCAGAAGAGATTCACGAACCACCAAGTACATTGTTATGTGCTGAGAATACGCATAATTATCATGGCGGTACAATAATCAAACCAGAGGAATTAAAGGAAATGAGAGATTTTGCCCTGAAAAATAATCTTAAATTTCATTTGGATGGTGCGAGAATTTTCAATGCATCAGTAGCTTCAAACATTCCTATTACTGATTTCACGAAACACGTGGATAGCGTGATGTTTTGCTTATCAAAAGGGCTTTCATGTCCTGTAGGCTCCATGATTGTTGGTTCAAAAGATTTTATTGATAAAGCGAGAAAATTTCGTAAGATGTTAGGAGGCGGCATGCGTCAAGCAGGAATAATTGCCTCTTTTGGATTAGTAGCACTTGAAGATAAATGGATTAATAGATTGAACGAGGACCACAATAACGCCAAAAGATTAGCAGAAGGTTTGTTATCCCTAAACCTCTCTATTTCGGTTCAAAACCCTGAAACAAATATTTTGATGGTTTATTTCCCTGACAATACCCCTATGGAAAAAATTATATTATCTTTACATGAGGAGGGTGTTTTGGCTTATGATATTAGTCAAAAAATCCGATTTGTCACTCATTTTGGAATAGATGAGGATGATATAGATTTTAGCATCGAGAAAATAGGAAATATTCTTAAGAAAATCTTGAAATAATAGAAATATTAATAAAAATTTGGGATTAATTAAATTGATAATTGTAGATGGTCATTCAGATTTCGGTCTGAAATTGTTATTCGAAAAACAAAAAGGATATCATAACATTTTAAGGGATAATCACCTACCTCAATTACGAAAAGGTCAAGTAAATTTGGAAGTTTTCAATGTAGGAGGAGATTTTGATTTTTATCCAGCTTTAAATCCTAGAGATCCTCTGATTGTTTTTCAAACTCTAGATGCAGTTCTTAAAGAAGTATCAGATAATGAAGATTTATTTATAACCGTTAAAAATAGAGAAGATTTTGAAAAAATTAGTAATTCACATAAAGTTGGTTTTTTATTAGCACTTGAAGGAGCTGGAGCATTAGGATCAGATTTTTCTCGCCTTAGAAACTTTTACAGACTTGGATTGAGATTAATAACATTAACTCATAATGAACAAAATGCATTTGCAGATGGACTTGGAGTAGAACCCCCAAGAGGATTAACAGATTTGGGAAAGAAATTAATACATGAAATGCATGAAATGGGTATAATATTAGATCTTTCTCACGCTTCAGAGCCTACTTTCTGGGATGCTTTAAAGTATTCTAAAAATCCGGTTATTACCTCTCATTCTAATGCAAAAACGATTTGTAATAACGTAAGAAACCTTTCTGATGACCAAATTAAAGCAATAGGAAATAAGAATGGAGTAATAGGCATCAATTTCGTGGGACAATTTATTGATAACAATCCAAGGAATGCGTCTATAAATAGATTAATTGATCATGTGGATTATATTGTTGGTTTAATCGGAATAGATCATGTTGGATTGGGACCTGATTTCCTAGATTATGTTGTTAAAGATAAGGTTGAATTGTTTGATACATCCTCCAAAGAAACTAAAAATGAACCTGTAGAAATGATTTATCCTAAAGGTCTAGAGTCGGTTTCAGACTTTCCTAACTTATTCACGGCTTTGGAAAAGAGAGGATATTCGCAGAGTGATATTAAAAAAATTCAAGGCGAAAATTTCGTAAGAGTGTATAAAGATATTTTTAAGAATTAAAGCGAAGTGTTGATAATGAAAGAAGAGCATTCCATTGCTGCAGTTGTATACTACGAAGATCAATATTTATTATTAAAATATGGATTAGGACATTGGGGGTTTGTAAAGGGCCATAAAGAAAAAGGAGAATCTAACGAAGAAACTATTCTCAGAGAATTAGAAGAGGAAACGGGTATTACAGACGCTATAATTATCGGGGATTTCAAAAAAGATTTTGAGTATTACTTTAAATTCAAGGGAGAAAAAATTCATAAAAGCGTAACTTGTTATCTAATTGAATCCAAAACAAGAGAAGTGATTATAAGTTATGAACACGAGGATTACATTTGGCTTCCGATTGAAAAAGCGCTTCAAAAAGCCACATTTGATAATAGTAAAAAGATTTTAAGAAAAGCAAGAGAGTTTCGCAAAAGTAATTTAGAATCTTTTCTAAATTGAAAAAACTAAATTCATAATCGAAGGGGATATTTATATCTAAAATGACAAATACCAAGTTATCATTCTTTCTTCCATTTGAATTCGACCAAATTCCAAGAGAATGGCATCCTTGGGATGATGATTGGGAGGAAAAAAAAGGTAGGTTATTTATTTATGAATGCTTTAAAAATATCCCATTTGATGGATTATTGATTTCGAAATCGAAATTTGATACAAATAAGAGCAGATTTTCCCATTTATTAAAAAATAATAAAAAATTGAAAGATGCTTTTTCCATTCCTAAAGATATCAAATTATTCGGAGATTGTGGAGCTTTTCAATACCGAAATGAAGAAAAACCCCCTTACACAGCTCAAGAAATCCTTAACTACTACCAAGATCATGGTTTTGATATGGGCTGTTCTATTGACCACATTATTACAAACAAAAAAGATGTTTCTGAACGAGAAAAGAGGTATCAAATAACAAAAGAGTATGCTAAGAAATGCATTGACTTATATAATGAAAATGATTATACCTTTGAGTTGTTTGGTGTAGCTCAAGGGTGGGACATCCAGTCATATTCACGTATCATAGAATTTTTACTTGAGCTTGGCTATAAAAATCTTTGCATTGGGGGTTTAGTAGGACTAAACAAGAAGAAAATCGAAAATGAAAACGATTTGACACTTGAAAACTTATTAGTGAAATTAGAACCGAAATTTAAAAAATTTAAGCGAGTTCATATCTTTGGAAGGGGAAATATCGAATATCTTCCCTTATTCATTGACGTAGGGGTAACACAATTTGACAATAACGTGATGAGAAAATCTTGGACAGATGAAAAAAGGTCATATTTCTTATATAACAAAAAAAATAGAAGCATGAAATATTACACTTCAATTCGATTACCATTAACAGAAAATAAGCAAGGGAAACAAGAATTAGATACAAAAATTTTCAATGATCTCAGAGATTTCTCCAATAATGGAATGAATATTCAAGATTTTATATTATCCCTGAAGAATTTTTATGAGAAATATAACAAGCTAAATAAAAAGAAATTTGAGCTAAATGAAAATCTAATAACTAATTTACTAATAGATGCTCCTTGGAAAAAATGTGAGTGTGATCTTTGCGCAAAATATCAAATACACGTATCTGTCTTCAGAAGGAGGATGAGAAACATGTCAAGGGGGTTTCATAATGTATATAACTATTTCTCTTTGGTAAATGACGTACGTTCCGCTCAGAATTCTTAAATTCTGCAATCTTCTAAATCATTCAATAATGCTTGTAAGGAACCATCTAAATATTTATTTAATCTTGATGTTAAAGCCCCAATACCTCTTGAATCGGATATAATTTTATATTTTGTACCAAAACGAGGCGCAATCACAGCACGATAATTTTTTCCCATTATTAAAATAATAAGCGTATAATCTTTTTCTATTTGGACCAAACGTGGAATAACAATCTCTTGTAATTTTAATATATCGGCTTTTTTTTTAATAACTATATCATATGGTTCAATGATTTCGGTTCCATGAAGAAGTCCATATTTAGCACTTAAAATCATAAAATCTAACCCCAGCAATTCTGCTAAATCTTTCACCTTTTTAAATACTACTCCTTGATAAAGTTCGCTTGCAGGAGCTTTCTTATCTAGTTTTTTTACACTGCAACCAGTAATAATAACTATTTGTGGATTTAGCAATTTTTATCAATTTTTTTTTGCATTTTTTGAGTTATAGATATTAACTTTTACCCTCATCATGTAAATCCTTGGCAGATTTAAATAGTGACTCTCTTTGTTGTGAAGGTTTACTTATTTTTGAAGTAAATGTAACATCAGATTGAGTATAATGTTTAGGATTTAACTCAGATATAAATTGTGAAATTCTTGACGTTTGATATCCTTTAAAAGACTGAACCATTGCAGGAGAAATTAAATATAATTGATCTTTTGCCCGAGTTACTGCCACATAGAATGTTCTTCTCTCTTCTTCAAGATCATCAGGATCATCACCAACTTTACTTGATGGAAATTGATCTTGAATTAACATGGGAATGAAAACAACTCTCCATTCGAGACCCTTTGCCCTATGAATAGTAGAAATAATAAGAGGTTTTTCCTCGTTAATCTGATTACCGGCAATTACAGTTTTTGATTCAATATTTGATCCATTCAAGCTCAAGTTTTCTAAAAACTTTCTAATTGTTTGATAATTTTTTGCATAAACGCTAAATTGTTCTAAATCCTTAATCCTATCTTCCCAATTGTCATACTTAGTTTTCATGTAACCTTCTAAGATCTTAATAAGGCGTAGAATTAGTTTGGATGGATCCTTATACTCAGTAAGATTAACAAGTTTTTTTATATGGGTAATCAGATTTTTCTTTCCTTGTTGAGAAATTCTTGAACCTTTTAATTTGACACTGAAAAAAGATTCAGTTGCCATTAAATTAATTGGATCTTCCACATTGACAATTTCAGCAAAAATTTTTGATCCTGACTTGGTTCCGATACCAGGTATCATTAAAAATATACGCGACCATGAGATTTCATCATAAGGATTCTCAAAAATTCTTAAATAAGATATTGCATCTTTTATATGGGCTTTCTCAAAAAAAGCGACACCTGCTCGGACTTCATAAGGTATGTTTTTTCTTTGTAGTTCAAGTTCAATTTTTAATGAATGGTAGCCAGCTCTTACTAATATGACCATATCATGAAGATCAAAACCCTCAGAACGTAATTTTAATACTTCGTTTGCTATAAATCGGGCTTGAGATTTATCATCATCAATATCTACTTGAAAGGGTTTAATACCATCTTCGCGAGTGGGACGCATTTGCTTTTTAAATTGTTTCTTATTATGATTAATTGAATCATTTGCTAGTTCTAAAATTTGTGGAATGCTACGATAATTAAAAGTAATGGCATACTTCTTACAATCTTGATAATTTTTTTCAAAATTCATTATATTTTGAAAATTAGCGCCTCTAAAAGCGTATATGCTTTGTGCATCATCCCCAACAGCCATCACATTATGATTAGGATTCTGTTGTACGATTTTTTTTATGATTTCATCTTGAATGAAATTGGTATCTTGATATTCGTCTACGAGGACATGTTTTATCCTACGAGCGATTAATTGTGCTACATTTCTTTCCTCTAATAATCGATTCCAGAAGACTAACATGTCATCGAAATCCACTAGACTATCATCTTCCTTCTTTTTGGCATAAATTTTAAAGACTTCTCTTAATTTCAATACTAACTTATCATTATCAAATTGGGGATATTTCCATTCAATAATTTCCTTGATGGTTTTATTGCAGTTAATAGAGTATGAGAGAATACTTTTGGCCATTGCTGCAGTAGGGAATCGTTCATCCAGTTCCTTTATATCCACTTGATCTCTGGATAATTTTACTAACCCCCTTGCATCAGTTTCATCCATTATGGTAAAATTAGGCTTCAATCCTAATGATTTCGCATATTTTCTTAAGAATCTATTTGCTATTGAATGAAAGGTTCCTGCCCATATCCCTTTCGGTCTTTTTCCAAGTAATTGTTCGACTCGCTCGATCATTTCACTTGCAGCCTTATTTGTGAAAGTTACTAACATGATTTCACTTGGTTTAACTCCTGAGACTAACAATTTTGCAACCGCATATACAATCGTTCGAGTTTTTCCAGATCCTGCTCCAGCAATTACAAGCATGGGACCGTTCAAGTTATTAACGATATTCAATTGCTCTTCATTTAATTCAGACTCAAAATTAACGGGATTATATTCTTCAATAGCTTCACTAATTTCAGCATCCAAGCTATCATCATAATCCTCATCGTAATATTCAAAAGTGAATTTCTCTTTCATATTAACTTTTTGAGATGGCATTACCAATCGAAATACTCCTCTCTTTTTAAATCTCTCTTTTTAATAATCTATGTAAATTCCTATTTAGATGCTGTGAGACTTCATTGATTTTTCAATTTAATTTAAAAAACTATGATAAATTTATTTCAGCACAAACAAATAAGATTTTTAAGCCTTCATTGAAATTAATTCCATATTAGATAATTATTTGCATAGGCATATCATGAAATTTTATCGAATTAATGATGATGGGGAAATAGTAGAGATATATAAGTTAGATTTTAATGATAACGAAACTTACGTAGTAGACGATATTATTAAAAATGTAATATATATTTGGGTTGGTTTAAATGTTTCTGATAAACAAAAAAAATTCGCTGCAGAATTTGCCAGACAAATAGAAAGGGTTGAAGATGTCTCCACTCGTATTTTAATCATGAAACAAAAAAGAGAATTTGGATCATTCCTTGCCATGATGAATGATTTTAGAAAGGGATTAATTCCAGGAAAAACTGCTGAAAGGCGTCCTGAACTAAAATTAGAACACCCTATACAGAGTTCGAAACAAGAAACCCAAAAAGTCATGCAAGAGGATGAACCTGAAACGCCAATCATCAGATGGTTGGAGCAGATTAAAGCACATAGAGAAATAGAGGTCGAATCTGAAACAACGGATATTTTAGAACAAGCAGAGATAGATATTGATGACCCACTTGATTCTGAAGAAGAATTCGATTTTGAACACCAAACACGAGAAGGAGCTTACTTTTTTTCGATTAAAAATTTCACCTACGATGAGTTATGTTGGTTTCTTGCCGAAAAAATTCAAAAGATCAACTTCGGCATGCCTAGTTTATTAGATATTAAAAAAAAAGCAGAAGAAATATATAATTCTTCCATTACATATGATGAACTATGTTGGTTAAACTCTGAAGTAGATCTTTTAATAAATAAGAATTTCCTTCAACAAGAAACAGTGAAATTTAAATAAATTTATATTATAGCTCAATACTAATATAACCCTCTTAGTAGAATGGATTCGAAGGATGATACTTTTGTTAAACTAATCCTCGATTGGTTTAAAAATAATAAGAGAGAGTTCTCGTGGAGAACACTTAAATTAACACCATTTCAAGTATTGATTGCGGAATTAATGCTCCAAAAAACGAATGCTTCACAGGTTGAAAATATCTTTCCAAGATTTATAGAGATTTATCCAAATCCAGAAAGCATTGTAAATCTCAAGGAAGATGATCTTGCGAAATTACTCCAACCTTTAGGTTTATTTAATAGAAGAGCAAGAGATTTAAAAAAAACTGCAGAAATAATTCTTGATCTAGGAAATGTTATTCCATCAGAAAAGAAAGACCTCATGAGTTTGCCGGGGGTAGGAGAATATATCGCTAATGCTGTTCTTTGCTTTGCATTTAGTAAAAAAATGCCGATTATAGATGCTAATGTAGGTAGAGTCATGAAACGGATATTTTCTTTTCCAGTCAAAAGTGCTCCCTCAAGAGATAAAAAGTTAGCAGAGAGAATGGAAGAATTAATTCCAGATAGATATTTCAAGGAATTTAATTACGGCATATTAGATATGGCGGCACTAATTTGTATACCACGAAAGCCAAGATGTGAGGAATGCCCATTGACAGATATTTGTGATTATTATGTGAATTTAGAGATTGGTTAAAGAAATTATAAAAGAAAAATAAAAAAAACAGGAAAATCTTGATAGTATTGAGGTAATTATCATTGCATGAAGGAGAAAATTCAATTGAAAATCATCAGTGGAAAGACGAACACGCGGAAAAATTCGTTAAATCAATGGAAAAACAGATAAAGACAAGGTATGAACCTTTTGCTAAAAAAATAACTAAAATCTATGAAAAATATAAAGTTAAGGAAAAACCAAATATCATTGATTTAGCGTGTGGTCCAGCATTTCTTCTAATGGAGATACAGAAAAAGATTCCAAATGCTTCTTTGCTTGGTATAGATTCATCAGAAAAAATGTTATCACATGCTAAACTCAAAATTGAGCAATATGGTGTTCAAAATATCGAATTTAAACAAGGCATGGCGGAATCGATTCCTATAGAGGATGATAGTATCTCAGTTGTAACTTGCCTAAATAGCTTTCACGATTTTCAAGATCCAAAAAAAGCACTGAGTGAAGTTTATAGAATCCTGAAAAACGAAGGCATTCTTATTTTGAAAGATAAAAATCCCAATTATCCAAAATGGAAAATGAAAATTCATTTCTATTTTTTAAGGTTTAAGATGAGTAAAGAAAGATCCAAAAGATATTACAAGAGCTCTCACCATTGGATAAATCCTCAAGAATTAGATAAATGGATGAAAGAACTAAACTTTAAAGTAAGTTTCACATCAAGAAGTGTTGATTACATCGTAGTTGGGCAAAAATAAACTAACTAATTCCTACTTTTAAGTACACCTTTGATAAATAAAAAGACCTTTTAAATTTGAGAAATAATTGGTAAGATTTATGGAAGATATTTATAATGATCTAGCAAAGCATCTTGATAAAATGCCTGTAGGATACCCCAAGACTGAATCGGGGGTTGAATTACGAATTTTAAAGCATTTATTCACTTCTGAACAAGCTGAAATTGCATTAACTCTGGGTTTTTATCCAAATAAGATTAAGCAGCTACATAGGAAATTAAAGCAATATAGCCTGGAAGAATTAGAAACAAAATTGGATGACATGTACTTTAAAGGATTAATAAATCGTGGAATTCGTAATGAAAATGGAGAAGAGGTTAAATATTACACGCTCGCACAATTAGCAGTGGGCATGTATGAATACCAACTAAATAGATTAACTCCTGAATTTTTTAAGGATGTAGAAGATTATTTCGAAGAAGGCTTTTTGGATGAATGTAACAGCACCGGCATTCCACAATTACGCACCATTCCTATAGAGCAAACAATTGATCATGAACAAACAATTGCTTCATATGATGATTTAAAACACGTAATTGAAATCATAGGCGGACCAATTGCGGTTGCTGAATGCATATGTAGAAAAGGTACAGATTTAATTGAAGAACCATGTAAAAAAACCGATCTGCGTGAATCTTGTCTTTCATTTAGAACCGCTGCAAAAGCATATATCGAAAAAGGTCTTGGAAGAGAAATCAGCAAGGAAGAGGCTATTAAAATATTAGAGACGGCTCAAGAAGATGGTTTAGTTCTGCAACCAGGCAATTCTCAACGACCGATGAATATTTGCACCTGTTGTGGATGTTGTTGCGGAATATTATCTCATCAAAAAAATCTCGAGGAACCAGCTCAATTTTTTGCTACAAATTATTATGCTAAGGTCGATCCCGATGAATGCATCGGATGCGGGATTTGTGAAGAACGGTGTAACATGGATGCGGTTCACGTGGAAGATGCTATCGCAGTTGTAAATTTAGCTCGGTGTATTGGATGCGGAGCATGTGTGCCAACTTGTACCTCTGAAGCTATTAAAATGTACAAAAAAGAAGAGGAAATAATCCCTCCAAAAAACACTATTGAGACTTACTTAGCTATAATGGATAAAAAAGCTGAATTAGCAAGGGTAGAAAAACAATGAGGAGTAAAATTAATAATGCTATAATTAATGTCGATCTTGAAGGATGTACATTATGTAAGGCATGTATTACTGATTGTGTGGCAGGCTTGTTTTATATTGAATCAGATACGCTTCATGTGGTTGATGAATTTGAAGAACTGTGTATTTTATGTGGTCATTGTGTCGCAGTATGTCCTGTAGATGTAATTAAGCTAAAAAATTTTGAAATAAAATCTCCAGATGATATATACAAAACGGAAGATATGCCCAATTTCAAATCTCTTTATAACCTCGTGTTAAAAAGAAGGTCAATAAGGCAATTTAAGGATACTCCGGTCCCAAAGGAATTAATAGAGAAATTATTGGATTTGGCACGGTTCTCACCTACAGGGAGTAATACCGAAAACGTTTATTATACTGTTATTAAAGATAAAGACACTGTAGCTAAAATTTCAAATTATATTACCATAAAAGTAAAAAGATTAGCTGAAACTCTTGAAGATCCCAAAGGAAGAGAAAGTATAAAAGCTCGCATGTCAAAAGAGGAATTTAATCTCGCAATTGAAAATCTTCCCAAAACTAAAAACATATTAAGAACTATTGAAAGCGGGGTCGATTTTTGGTGTTGGGAAGGTGAGTTAATATTTATTCACGGTGACTTAACTATAGGAGGTATTTCGACGAATTCTGCAATAGCTGCGGCACATATCATGCTGGCTGCTGAAGCTTTAGGATTAGGAACTTGTTCTTTGGGTTATTTAACTTTCCATGCAAACCAATCTGAAACAATCAAGAAAATAATTAATCTTCCCAAGAATCATGAAGTAGGTTATGCATTGACAATAGGATATCCTAAAGTGAAATACAAAAGAGTGCCTTCTCGGAGACCCTTGCGAGTTCAATGGTTTTAAAATGGTTTTATTGTAACATTGTAACATTATAAAAGATTGTTAATTTAGGTATATATTCATATTCACGAATAAATTCCATAATAAAATATATTATTTAGCTGATTATAGATAATAAGCTGATTATAGATGAGCGTCCCTAAAGAAGGAATGAAATATTGGTTCGGAATGTATCCCTCGATTACCTTTGCAGATGGTAATTGTCACTTGATTCCAGGATTTGGAAATACAGGTCTATTTGAAACAAGTGAAGGATTGGTCATATTTGATGTTCCCATAAAGCAAAATGCACTCAAAACATTTAATGAAGTACGAACCAAAACCGATAAACAAGTAAAGTATCTCATATACTCACATGGCCATTTTGATCATGCATTTGGATTTGGTCCTTTTCAGAAAGAAATAAAAGAAAAAGGATGGGAAATGCCAGAAATAATAGGACATGAAAATTGCGTTAGAAGATTCAATAAGTACAAGATATTAGAACCATATCATAACTGGATAAATAGCCAACAGTTTGCTTCCGTATCACCTAAGGATAAGACAGTTGCTACTGTTTCTTCCAAACTCGTGTTGGATCCAACAATCCTTATGATTGGAAATGAAGCTAAACATTCGTTTGATTTAGGTGGACTTGAATTCAATCTATACCATGACAAAGGCGAAACTGATGATTCTATTTGGTTATGGGTTCCAGAAAAGGAAACGATTTGTACCGGTGATTTACTTCTTTCTTCGTTTCCCAATGTGGGGAATCCATATAAGGTTCAACGATATCCTTTAGACTGGGCACTAGCGTTAGATAAAATGATAGAAAAAGAAGCGAAATTTCTAATCCCCGGGCACGGAAAATTCATCGAAGGTAGAGAAAATGTCAAAGATGCGTTATCAATAACCTCAGAAGCAATGCACTTTGTCCATAACGAAGTGGTTAAAAGATTGAATGAAGGAAAGTGGTTTGAGCAAATTTATCATGAGATGCTCGATATTTTTCCTGAGAAATTTAAAAAACAGGGTATATTAAGTCCTATTTATGGATGTTATAGGTTTGCAATTCATGCTACTTATAGACTTTATCATGGATGGTATAATACGGGTAATCCAACCGATCTCTTCCCGGCTAAATCAAATGATATTGCAACTGAGTTCTTGAAAATAACTGATGCTAATTCCTATTTTAATCATGCAATAGGCTTATTTGAAAATCAAGATTTTCAATTAGCGCTCCATATTATAGATATTGTATTAAAAGGAAAAGAAAAAGTCAATGATGATTTATATTTAGATTCGTTAATCCTAAAGAGCAAGATATTGAAAAAAAATGCAATAGCTGAACCCTCATTCATAGCGGCAAACATAATTAATAATGCAGTAAACCAGCTTAAAGAAGAAATTAAAGTTTTAAAGCAGAAATTGGATAAATAGATTATTGTTGTATCGGTTTGAATACCCCTTTTTGGATCAAATTCATAATTGTCCTGTAATCCTTTGGAGTGCATTCATTCTCGGGCAATAGATTAAGGGAATATATAAAATCCATTTTAAGATTATCCATCATTGTTAAGGCTTTTTCTACCATTTGTTTTTCTGCTAATGTAAGTTTTTGATCATCAGATACTATGACCTTCAATGGAAGAATGAAAGATACTCCAAGGTGCTTTTCAATTAATTGATCAATTCCCCGAAATTTTTTTACATTCCCCCGGAATTTATCAATTTCATCACCATAGTTTTTGTAGATATCATACGCCAAGTCATCAACGGCGTAAATAAAATTTTTAGAGGGATTATCTTTCATTGAGATGATCACTCTTAAATTGACAAATTCATTCATCAACAAGATGGAATCTTTATATTCCAATTTAACTGTTCGAGAGTCTTGTGGGTCAGCAGATATCTCTGTACCAAAATTTCTAATTGCTTGAAGGAATCCTGAGACTAATGTCGGTTCAATTTTTTTTCCGCCATAGCTTATAGAGAAAAGATCGACACCAGATTTTTTATCCGTTATTATTATAAGATTAATGTTAGACACATCCACGCACTTGGTTAAAATAGTCTCCAACGCATAATCACGTTTTTTCGATATTTTTTTATATCCAACAAAAGCGAAAATTGCAGCTACGGAACTTATACCAATAATTAATCCAATTATGATAAGTAAAGTATTATCAGGCGTGGTTAGAGGAGGCAATACAAAACTAAATAACTGTGATTTGACCCCACCATCAGTTAAGTTATTCCAAAACACGACCGCTCGGTAGTTTCCCTCATAAAAATCAGTCGGTATGGAAAAGCTGAATCCCTCGTTATCTGGAGGAACTTGCTTTAAAATTGGTTCCAATGCCACATCAGTGATGTCATATAAAATGAACGTATAATTTCCGTTCGGTGGGTCTCCAGTTAATGCGAATATGAGTTCATCTCCGATTTCAAACTCGGTTTTAGGCACGTTTAGGTCGAAATTGATCAATTGGGAAGTTGCTCTAATCTCCCAATCGGACGTTCCTGAAATTGTTTCATTGGTAATGATGAGTATATTACTGACTTCATTAACAATTACTTGAGAAGTGATATCGATACTATCTTTGTAAATGCTGAAATTCTCCCAACTCCTTGGATATTCAAAATGAACAGAACAGTTAGCAGAAGTTCGCACGATTGTAGGAGTTAGCGTCCATTGATTTGGTTGATTTTCGGTTATCTTTAATTTTGCAGGGGAAGTTAATATTTTTTCAAGCCCCATGATACTGGATGCGTTAAACAACAACGTATTTGAAACGTTATTGAATACGGGAA
Organism: Promethearchaeota archaeon; assembly: GCA_030667705.1. GTDB lineage: Archaea > Asgardarchaeota > Lokiarchaeia > Sigyniarchaeales > SOKP01 > SOKP01. The sequence goes on from DAOUVJ010000052.1 coordinate 17,543, forward strand.
AACTTAAAGAATCAGAATTCGGATAGTAATCCAACTCAGAAAGGTTAATATAACCCATACCTTCGGACGGACCATTTGATATGGTATGATTCTCGTGATTTATTTCTACCTCCATAGAGATATCTTCGGGATAAATTTCGATGTTTGGTTTTTGGAGCAATTTGAACAGTGGAATTCCATGGGTTCCTGGTGTCCAAGAATTATCGTATTCTAATACTTTTAATGTGGGATTTAAAGGATCATTGATATTTGAAGACCAAAAGAAATCAGAATTGGTTCCAACAATCATCGAACCATTAAGTACTAAAAAATAGCTTCCTCTGGGAAGCATTATTGGTGTAGTAAAATCTTGCCAATACCATCCAATTTGAATTGAAACATTGAAATCTGTGCTTGCATATACTGTATTATTTGGTCGATTAAAAACATCATCATATCCCCTAATTTGAACTTTAATAGTGTCTGATGTGGTAGGAATAGTCCTTGCATGAATAAAGGCTCCATAAATTGTAGTAGGATTAGAAAAATTTAATTGCACGGCAACTGCTAACATTAGGTTAGTAGGGTTTCGTCTAAATATCTGATATGAGGTGTCATTTTTATCTTCATAAGTTTCTATTTTACTAGAAAATTGAATATCAGAAAAATTCAATTTAATTGAGTTGATCGTCCAAAAAGTAGATGGTAAGGTTATATCGAAATTGTTTACATTCTGGTGTTCATTATGGATATAAGAACGTTCTAACATGTCAAATTGTTGATTATTGTTTAAAGTTTTGTTTCCTTGTCCATTCACGTATAGAAGTGATGAAAATGAGCTCAATGTAAGCATGATTAATACTAACGTGAAAATGAGCATTCTTAGTTTAAATTTGCTTGACATATCTAAATTGGTTAGAATAATTATTTTGTTAATTATTGTCTTATTAAAAAATGTTAAGGTTATGTTCTATAAAAAGATATCCTCTAAGAA
>DAOUVJ010000109.1 GCA_030667705.1 Promethearchaeota archaeon
ATAAATTTCATGTTTTTTGTTGTAGAATATTAGGAGGCCTTCCTAATGTCCATCTTTCACCATCATTTAATGAAAGATCTCATCCAAATTATTAAGTTTCGTATTTCTTAAAGTAGTGGGCAAAGTATTCATTAGTTTTTCCGTATTTATTGCGAATAATTGTCTTAAAATTTCCGATATCAAGTCTATTTTTCACTTTTTCTCATCAACACCCAACATCTGGTTGTAGCTGGATTAAACTATCCGGATAAAGGTTAAATTCTATGTTTTCTCGAATTGGGTTAAATTTACGCATGATCTTATTTTCATCTGGACCATAAGCATAAATTCCTACATCATCATAGACATATCCATCCTCTAAATTGACGAACAATTGAAGATAATTATGTATATATCCATCATATATCGGAAATATGGATTCATTTGGATTTTCTTGAATGTGTTTATCCACCATGGCTAATGCTTCTATAATGGTTGCATCATCATCAACGTAAACATTAAATTTTTTCCCTTTCTGTAAACCTTGTATTGGAATACTTATATCAAATTTAATCGTTTTCATATTCAACAACTTATAATTTAATTACATCAAACCTTTTTCTTCTAAAAGTCTTGGTAGATCCCTTTTTAAGGCAGCAGATGTCGTGTATTTTTTCTTGCCATCCACGATTACACATTTTTTTAACAAGTTCATCCCACGGGCTTCATCAGTATTTAATGACTTTGTTTCATGTTTGATATATTTAATATATGGTGTAATTGCTGAGAACATTAAGTTCATGAATTGAGACCATTCACATGCACACGCATCCAAGGGCACGTATATATCGATATATAACTTATTTGAATCCTCTAATTCTTCTAATTTAGAAAATTCTTTATCTGTTGATTCCTCTGCTCCAGAACACGCACATCCACATCCACAAGAATCTTTAACTATTTTTATTTCATTATTTATAATTTTTTCATTCATTTTCTTCACATTTTTTTTTAACAACAGCAAGAGTCTGCTGAATCCTTGTTCTTAATTCGCTGCCTTGCATTCCATAAACATCCACAGCCTTTTTGTTCAAACATTGATATCGCTTGAACAGGACAATTTCTTTTACAAGCACTACACTCTGTACATAAATTGACATCTAAAATTTCATATTTGCCATTTTCTATGGGTTGAGGAAGTCCAAATGGACACACTTCTCCACATAATCCACAACCAGTGCATACTTTTTGATTGATAAGTATTCGGATGTTATCTGATTGTGTCGGGCTTGATGTTGAGCTGCAGCAGGAATTGTTCTTTGATTCTGTCATTATTTTCATCTCTATTTTATTATCTTTATTTTTATTTTTTTTCATAGTTTTTTTAATAAAATATAATTCCAATTATTGATAAAATGGTACCCGTAATCAATAAAAATTTATTTATCATTCTAAAACTTGGATATTCTTCCTGAATTTCTCTTGGACTGGTTGCCATGGTAGATCCACTAAACGACATCGTGGAAAAAAATGCGATCCAAAAGAATAGAGTCATATTCAATAAAATGAATATGAGTGAGCCATGTAATAGCCATGATATTCCTCCAAGAATTAATGATGTGAGAAATCCAAAAAATATTCCTTTCTTTATGAAACTTCTCGTGAAATTTGAGAGAGGAAACAAGATTGCTATTAAAGCATTAGATATAATGATCCATGATATTAATTCCCCAACCCAAGTAAGCTTGTTTATCCATGGTAGGCTTAGTAAAAAAATAACGAAGAACCCAATAATTGGTAGTAAAAAAATCTTTCTTAGTAAAAATGTTGTATGCGTGACCCAACCTCGCATTCTATGAAATAAACTGAATTTAGCTAATTTCATGTGCTCTGGTTTTTTAGAAGGTTTTTCATCAAGATATTGTGGTATATGTTTAGACCATACAGGTCCAAATTTAATTTTAAAAGGAAAGTTCTCAGATTTTTTTGGTAATTGCGGTATGGAAACTCCGCCAGCGGAAAGTTGTGGAAGAATTAAAGTATTTTCTTCAGTTTGATTTTGGATTCCTGTCGCTTCCACCGCTTCTAGGATTTGTTCATTGCCAAAATCATTACCTCTTGCTGCACACCAAACATTAATACCATTACTATCCACGCTTAGAACCCATGCATCGATATGGCGCAAATTTCTCATCACTTTTATGTATGTAAAATCATAATTCGAAGTGACAATAATTGGAGAATTTTTCGTTGGATTTCCCGATCTATATATCCCTGGTTCAATAGGAACTCTATCGACTTGACCAGTTAGAGTACATCTAAAAATTCTGAATTGAGAACTAATCCCCCTGAATTTTTTTAAGGATGGATTATAATACCCTGGCTCATTTGAATTATCTTCATTGACTTTGATTAATTCCAATGCTTGAATGGATCCATGTTTCCATTTTTTTCTCTCAACTATCTTGAATCCAATAGGTGTGAGATAATTCATGAACCATTTCACGAGATAAGTATTTTTTAAACGATGTCTTCGTAATTTTTTTTTATATCTCCATCTTTTTAATTTAAAACCTACCTTCCATAAGCCAGATGGAACAAATTCAGCACCTATTAATAACTTACCCTCTGGTTTTAATGCTGTCCAAGAATTACGCAAGAAAATTTGCTGTTCAAATGGCCGAAGTTCTGATAACATGAAAGTGCTTACAACAACATCTTGAGAATTTGGTAGAACTGGTAAATCCTTAAATGTTCCTATTTGATAGAGTAGTGTTCCATCGATATTAGAAGGATAATTCAACATGGCCTGATTTATCATTTGAAAATTTTTATCAATGGCAACCACGTTTCTACCATTTTTTACCATTTTCGAAGCGAGAGCGCCCGTACCGGATCCAACTTCTAAAATCGTTTTACCTTCTTTGATGTGATCAAGCACCCAGTTGTGAACTTCTAGGTTTATACCATTAGTCAATGTGGTAAAATTCGAATCGTACGTTTCAGGTTCTTCTTCCAATTTTCGCATGTATGTGACTGCTATTTTATTGCACCTCAAAAATCAGTTAATTTGAATTATTTTTTTCCATTTTCCAAAATCCACGCTTTTCTAGATACCTACCTAAATAAACAATCGAAAGCATTATTGGTACTTCCCAAAACAACCCCATTGTTGTCCCTAAAGCCGCTACGGAACCAATTCCATACATTGCGACCGCGGTTGCTATTGCGATCTCAAAATGACTTGAAGATCCGATAATCACAGTGATCACAGCTTCCTTGTATTTCATTTTAAAGATTTTCGTAATGAGTACATTATATCCTACTACAATAACAAATCCTAATAGTAATGGGATTGAAACCAGTAATAACATATCGGGGTTATTAATCAAAGCATTTCCATTCAATGAAAAAAGCACGATTAGTGTGACTAATAATGCTACAATCGAAATCTTCCCTACGACGGGTCGGTAAGTATTGTTGAACCAATCATCTCCTTTAGTTGATACTAGTAGCTTCTTTGTAATGATCCCTACTAGCAAGGGTAAGCCAATAAAGAAGATCAGTGACATTATTAGCATCATTATATCAATTGGGATATTCTGCAATCCTGTGAGTAATGAAACCATGCCTACATATAGGAAAATAATTGTTACGGTATTTAAACTCGTATTTAATACGTTTTGCTCTTGATTCCCTTTTGCCATCCAACCCCATACAAGTACCATTGCAGTACACGGTGAACTTGATAATAAAATGATTGCTACTGACAGTTCTTCATTTCCTTGTAAAAAAAGTCTTACCATGGCTAAACCCACAAATGGAGCGACAATCCAATTTGAAACTAGTGTCATAATAATTGGTTTAGGATTTCTACCCAATTTTTTTAATTCAGATCCTTTCAGATTTAGCATTGCAGGGTACATCATTAGAAATAAGCAAATCCCTATTGGAATGGAGATTTGACCAATTTTAAGCGAATCTATAGCTAAACTTATCTGAGGTACCAATTGAGACAATACTATCCCAATCACTATACATATTACCACCCAGAGTGGTAAAAGTTTTTCAAAATAACCAATTTTTTTTTCTTCATCAGTCATAATAGTCAAGTTTTTTCAATTATTGATCGTTTTTAAACTTAATCGAAAAATATCGATTTGGGATTATATGAATCTTGAAATACCTCACATTTATATTTATCGATGTATATTATTAAATGTGACTATGTTGTTAGTAATTGGTGATTAATATTAAACCTCAAAGAGTAAAGGAAATTAAAAAAATGTTGTGTTCTTGTAAAGAATGTGATGAAACAAATTCATATTTTGAAGAATTACAGAAAATAAAATTAGAGTTAGACACTGATGATAATTTTGATAAATTACCACAATTTATTTCAACTCTAGATTCAAAAGAACGACTCATAATACTTCATTTATTAAAAAATGGAGATAGATGTGTATGTGAATTAGAAGCGATACTAAATAAATCCCAGTCGACAATATCTCATCATTTAAGAAAGCTTGTAGTAGCAGGATTAATACAAGGGTATAAAAAACAAAATTTTACATATTATCATCTATTTAAGGAAGAACTCGTCAAAAATTTAGATACTTTAAACAAAGCACTAATTATTTAATTTAACCTCCTTATTATTAGTGTTATAATATATTCGTTAATAATAAGAGATTTAGTTTCTAAAACTAATAAGTTATAAATACAAGATTTAAAAGTTTAATTGGCTACTTCTAATACAATTAAAATATAATAAGAGTTTAGACTCTTTATTAATAAGATTATAAAATCAATAAATGGTATTAACCGATAAGGTGAATTAGAAGAAATGCCAAAACCAGTACCGGATACAGAAGAGTCAATGAATGTTTGTAGGCGCTTCTGTGGCCCTTGTCCGTCGTTTAAGCCGAACAAGTTAAATGAGTTTGAGCCACACGCCCTTTTCTGCTCAAGGGGAAAAACAGCAAAACCAATGTCAGAAGTTGAAGATCATGGCTGCAACTGTTTCGGTTGTGATTTATTTTCACAATACGAATTAGAAGGCGGGTATTTTTGCTTCTATGGTATAGAAGGGAAGAAATAAAACAATTAAAAAATTAGATTTTCTATTCTTTTATTTAATATCAATATTATTGTAAATTCCCTTACTCTATTTGATTATAATATTTCCTTAGTGAATTTAATAACTAAGAAGGTTCTATTTTAAATTCGGATATTTTAATGTATCTATTTTTGTCGGGTGACGAGCACATGCTAAATATATATGTGATAATTGTCATGAAATTAATGGTTAAAAAAAATAAATAACAGGTAGATGATATGCTCTATGAAAGATATAGATAAAGATATAGAATTCTCTAAATACTATCGGTTAATTACACCAAATGAAATTGACATCGATAGAGAGGACATTTTTTATCGAGATAAGTATAACGATATTATTAATTATTTGAAAATCATGTTAACCAACCACGAGGAATCGATCGTTCAGAGTTATGATAAATTTATTCAGCCAAAAGGTGCCATTTTAATCAATATTATGTCTGGAACGGATATTGATGATTATTTAAAACTAATTTCTAAAAATTATCATTTAAATTTTTATGAATTAAATCAAAAGGAAATCATCAAGGCGCCTGAGGAGTTTATTAACAACTTTACATCTATTTTAGAAAGTTTACCACGGATTAAAGATATCAACATAGAAGAAATGAATAAAAATAGCGAGATTTCTCAACAAGGTGGATCTAAAACGGAAAAAAATAGAATAAAAGGAATAATATTGATTAATCAAGAGAATTTTCCCAATATTAAATTAAAAGAAAAGAGTTTTTTAGAGCATTTTATAATTTCTTTTAATAACAAGAAGGAAATAATAAAAAATGGGCTAATTTTAATCTGGATTAACAATAATATTAAAGAGATCGAAATGAATTCGAGATCAATTTTTGAAGTCTTTGATCTCTTCGTAAAAATCCCCCTTTTAGATAAGATCGAGAGAGAGACGATTTTTAGGAACTTCTCAGAAAAGAATCCAAAAATCGTATTTGATATAAAAACACTAGTAGATTTAACAAAAAATTGGGAAAGTAGAGATCTAAATGTCTTGATCAAGATAGGAATTTTCAAGCATTATTTAAACTCAGAACTAAACGACATTTCTAATGAAATTACTCATATATTGAAAGATTTAATTGAATCTGGGGAATTTATTCCTTCTATTTCCAGTAATAATCAAATAAATCCTGGAAGTGACTCGAAAAACCAAAATTATGATACCAAAAATCCCGAGATATTACATAAAAGCATTATATCTGATATTCAAAATCAAAGTATCTCAGATTTCATGTTAAATCAATTATACGAGAATGCTGCTTCCCAAAAATATACTGAACTATTGATTATATTAGATAAACTAAATAAAAAAGAAATTCTCGAAGAAAACGATTTAATAATATTATCGAAGTATCCCTTCATTTTAAATGATAATCCTCAAAAAGCTCAAATAAATTTAGAGAAAGCAAAAAAAAAAATTGAACAAATAAAGCAAGCCTTTGGAAAATAAATTAAGAGGAGATCAATAACGGTAATACAAGTACAAGCATTAGAAAAGAGACAAAATATGATTTACATTAAGAAAGTTATTTTAGAGAATTTCCTCTCTTTTCAAAAGGATGAAGTTGAATTTTCAGGAGATATCCTAGAAGTTGATCCACGCTTAATTCTAATAATTGGTCCAAATTGGTCGGGTAAGACTTCCATTTTCCAGGCAATTAAATTTGTTTTAGGAAGCAATGAAAGAGATGATCGGTATAAAAAATGGTCTGATTTCATCCATAATGGACAAAAACATGCGATGGTAGAGCTCCATTTACAATATAAAGATGAACTAATTAAACTTCGAAGGATTGTCATTAGAGGTAAATCACCATATTTCGAAATTCAGAAGGATACCGATGATTCCTTTAAAAAAATTTCCGTTGTAGATATTCAAGAATTCATATCTCAATTGAATATTAATCCTGATAATCATTTCGCATTTGTTAGTCAAGGAAAAATTGATGTTATTAAAAATTTAAAACCAATAGAATTATGTTCTTTCTTGGAAGAAGGAATTGGGCTTAAAGGATTAAGGATTGAAATTTTAAATCAAAAACATAAAGTGGTGGGTTTGAATAATGATTTTCAGGCACTCAAAAGCCGAAAAAATGCATTAAATTTCAATTTGGATTCATTAATGCCTAAATTAAAACGATTAGAGATTAAAAAATCATTATTGGTAATAAAAAAACAATATGATGATGAACTCTTATGGGCTAATCGGGAAATTTTGTTAAAAATTATTAAGGATATAGAGATTAAATTAAATGAAATAAATTCACGCGTTAAGGAATTAAATAATAAGGTTGATTTAAATAATGAGACTGTTGAACAGAAACGAAAGATAATATTGGAACTAGAATCGCAATTAAGCGATAATTCAAAACTAATTGGAGAATTGAATTATAAAAAGAAAGATATATCAAATAAAATAGAAATATGGAAGAGTGAAAAGCTTACAAGGAAATCAGAATTGGATTCTTTAAAAAAGGAGATATTGAAGAAAGAATATGAATCGAAAGACTATAAATTACAAGAAAAGAACATTCATGACGAAATTGCGATATTTAAAAAGGAAAAAATTGTGCTCAAGGAAAATATTAACCAATTAATCACGGAACAAAATGAATTGACAAAAAAAATTAAAGAAAATGAAATATTCTTCCAAGAACATGAAAAACTTTTAGAGGAAAAAAAGGAGCAAATTAAAAAAATTGAAACAAAAGATAAAGAAATTGACGATCTTAATCACGACATAAATGACATATTCCAGAGTATTCAAGACATAGAAAATAAATTTAAAAATAACCCCTGGTTCATTGAAAACCCTTCTCAAGATTTACTCAGAAAATTGGACGAAGAACTTAGTATAATAACACAGGAAATTTTCGATATTGAATCAAATTTGAAAAAAAATGAATTTGAAAAATCAAAGCTAGTGAAGAAATTTAATGCTTTGAAAGAATCATTAAAAAAACGGAAAATAATTCTTCCAATGAACATCATTCTATTAAAAGAAGAAATTGAGAAGCAGAATTTAAAAGTTAAAGGACCCATTATTGAATATTTAAAATATGATGATGATCTTAGTTATGCTATCGAATCTGTTTTAGGAGAGAGATTATTATATAGTTTTGTAGCCGATAATTGGGAGACTCTAAACATTCTAAAACGATTGAAGAAGAGATTAAATGCCTATTGTAATATTTACCTGTCAAAAGACGTAACCATTACTCCATTAAGAACATTCTCTGCTCCTGGAGTTATAGGATATCTTGCAGATCTAATACATATTTCAGATGATGATTTAGATATTAAGAAAGTAATTTATTCAAAAATAGGTAATTGTATTGTAATTCAGGAATATAATAACAGTAAGAATATATATGAAAATACAAGTTTTAAAGGTAAATGTGTGACTCTCAAGGGAGAACAAATCGTTTCTTATAAATACACTTATGAAACTCCCTTCATAAAAAGGTTAAAAGGATTTTTAAGCACAAGTACTTTAAAAGAGCAAATAGATGTTATAGGTGGGGAAATTGAAACAGTAAATAAACTTATTTCAGATAAGAAAGTCTCTCTATTAAGTCGAGAAAAAATCCAGCGAGATCTATATGAAAAAAAGGAGCTTTTCAATGATCTACTCTATAATTTTAATCAAAAAGAACGATTGAATCAAAAGAGAAATCAGTTTTATGAGATGATATATGATTTTGAACATCAAAAATCTATATCTGCGGAAAATATTAAAGAAATAAATGAGCAAATTAAAGTTTTAGAATCTCAAATAGAACCAGAATTTATTGAATGGAATGATAGAATCAAAGAGATTCCTCTTTTTCTTAAGGAGTGTAATGAAAAATTAAATGAGTTAGATATAATTCAGGAAGAGAAAAATATCATTCTAAATAATTTGAAATCTAAATCATTATCCATTAATAGTTATATCTCTGATCTTAAAGAAAGATATTCTAAAAGGAAAGAAGACTTTGAGAAATCAGATAAATATTCTTTTGACATGTTCAAAAATTTGGAATCTATCGAAGAACAAATAAAAATTAGCTATTCCGAGGAACAACAATTAAAAGAGAAAAAAAAAAGAAATGATGCTGATATAAATAACATACAAGATGAACAAAATCGATTGAAACTAAATTTGGGTCAAGAAAATTTTCTATTACAAGAGATAAAGCAAAATTATATGACAAAAAAGGCAGATCTAGAGAGGATTAATGCCGAGATCCTGCCTTCTATTCTGAAAAATGATATTGAACTTAGATCAATCGAAAAAATTAACGAAGATTTATACAACACCCAGAAAGAATTAATGAAGTATGCTGATGTTGATGAATCCTTACTCATTGAAAAAGAACGGCTATTATCTAGTTTAAAAGAAATTAATAGAAATCAGAATTCATTAGGAAAAGATATCAAAGCAGCAATGAAAACAGAAGCTGGAATGGAAAATACTTACTATACTAAATTTAAAGGAATGTTAAGTGATTTAGAATCAAAGATCAATAATAAATTTAAAATTACCGGTATAAAGTCACATTGTTCTTTGGAATTAGATGGTAAATTTGAGGATTTGGGAATTGTTATTAAAGCTGCGGTTTCAAAAGATCAATTAAAGTCATGCACTGCACTAAGTGGGGGTCAAATTTCAATGGTCTCAATTTGTCTAATGCTTTCATTACAAGAAATTAAGCCATCTCCTTTATGCATGTTTGATGAAGCAGCAATGTTTTTAGATGACAAAAACGCAGAGATATCATATGAGCTGATAAAGACCACTCTTGAGAATTTACCAATCCAATTAATAATGTTTCTTCCTAAATCATCAAATGCATTATTCTCCCTAGCAGACAAAATAATCGGAGTAGCAAGAGTGGGTAATAAGGAATTATCAACAATTTTTCATCCAAAAATTATAATGACGGATTGATGAATAATGGGATATGATGATATATCAGAAGAATTAACAAACTATATTGATACGGTCAAGGAAGATGTAGTTACTGGTAAGATATCATTATTAGAATTAGAATTAAATCCAATATTCAACAAATTAAAAGAATCACTTAACATTTACAATATCTTCAATTATTCTCAAACATATGAGAAAGCTTGCGACTTACTCTCTCTAAAATTTGAGGAACTAAAGAATTTGTTAAATCATCTTGATAACGATGAAATTTTTTTGAATTTCTTGAAATCTAAACCTAGAGATATTGAAATAGAACAAATTTTAGGAAATTGTTGGAGGAAAGTATTCCATATAGAATCGATTTCACCTAAATTCATGATTTATAGCAACCAACGTTTCAGTAAAGATCGACTAATTACAGAACAAATTGAGCCTGTTAGAAAAGAACAAACAGGAGGTTCATTCTTATTAGAGATTCCTCGACAAAAGTTTACTGAAAAAATGATGGATTTTTATAACCTTATAAAAAATAAATTACCCTGTAAATTTGATGAGCTTTTTGATGA
>DAOUVJ010000080.1 GCA_030667705.1 Promethearchaeota archaeon
ACTTATCAAATTGATGCCAATCTCGAAACCCCCAACTTTTATCACGTTGTCCATATCCATTTATTTTGATGACTTTTCCATCATTATTAGTCAACTTACCAGTAATGATTCCTGATGATTCAAAATGTTGATGCCAAGATTTGGAAGAATCAATACCAAAATTATGAGTTGGAAATCTTGTTTCAAATGTTATTTCAAGTTGAATTTTTCGCGATTTGTATGCTATGTTCCATTTTTTAAATGGTTTGATGAGCGTGTAAGAGAGTTTTTTATCTCTTAACATTACATTTATGTCTTTATCATATTCCTGTAAGGGTGGTTCTTTATAATAAATTTCATTTCGATCTTCTAAGAATAGTAAAAATACGAATTCTCTTCTATTTTCATTAGGAACTATCCCAATGGTAGAAAATCCTGAAATTTTATTAGCTAAATCAGTCCAATTAAAATAATAAGATTCTCGCCATTTTAACTCATCAGTAGGCTGATGTAATAATTCATCTTCCTTATTTAACCCAGAAGGTATATTATTATTCATGTAAATCATTCCTCTGGAAGTAAATACAAGGATGGTCCTTCTCTTTTCTTTTTTGACCTACTCCTCATTAAACGAGGGATTCCAGGGTCAAAATCAGATTCCATGAACTGTGGAACATAGGTGTTCATTGTTCTATCAGTCAGATCCCAATTAAAATTGTTTGTAATACCCACCTGATTTGTATACCGTGCATAACCATAACAATAAGCATGAGCTCCAGCGATAAGTCGTTGCTTGCGGTCCCATTTTGAAAATTTTAAGAAGAGCTCCTTGTTTGCTTTTGTAGTATAATCATAAAATCCTTCTAATACATCAAAATCTAACGGCTTAACAATATCTTTATCGCGTGTGAAGATTGCTGCTCCCGTAATATGGTTAGTAAAATCCGCAGGTTCCGTGTCCATTGTAGCGAAATCATCGAATTCGACAGTAACATCTTTTAAACGATATGCAAATGCAATGTTATTGAAAGGAGCAGTTGCTTGAGTTTCAGACCATGGAAAATGGGGCTCTTTTCCATCGAATAAATGAGATATTTCACGAAATACCAAAATTTCATTATCATTAATGGGATATGGACCATGATCACATATTTTTGCTCGCGCTTCGCATTCATCAAGAAACGAAACTATTTCAAGATTCGCCATTGTACGCTTTATATTTTCAGCACTTTCCATAGGAATATCTACTAAATGATCAATAGTCCAATCCACGTCTTTTTGATTAATTGCGATATTTTTCTTTTCTGAATCAAAAACTGATAACTTTCCTTGAAAATAAGATTCTGCTAATCTCTTCCAAAAATCCATCACAAACGCTGTTTCTTCACGCTTTTCTATGGTTTCACTAGCAGCATCTCCCTTGTTTTGGTAAATTTCCCCCATTCTCCCCACCATGTAGTATAATGGGATGTAAAAGATACTTAAAGCTTGAATTTCAGACAAAATTTTTCGACTTTCTATTCCCATTTGTTCTGGAGTTATCTTTTCTGAAACTTTTTTTAAAATATCATACAACATGTCATATGCGTTATAGAAAGATACGCATATGTATGCAGTAACCGGAAATAGCTGTGTTTCTAACAAACCTCTCTTCGACACTTGGTAATCCACAAGTTCTGAGGCGTGAGCTATTAGTTCATTTGTTTCTTGCACATTCATTATAATCAATATATTATTTTTACATGAAATTAATTTATTATATTATTATTGTTATCCACATATTTGAAGCTATTTCGTAAAAAGATTTAAGTAATAAACAAAAATAAAACATACAAGTAGCAAGTAATTGAATTATATAGGTAGGCATGTCATGAAATTGATAGGTGAAGGATTATCTTGTTCTTCAAAAAAGGACGTATTAGGAGAATTAGTTCATGTTAAAAGAATTGAAGATGTAATCCAATTATTTGATACTGCTCATGGGAAAATCTGCCTAGTTGATGATGCGGGGATTACTACTCTTGGACCTATTTTATCAGATCTTACAGGTACAATTTGCACGACAGGTGGTGCAGGATCCCATCTAGCTATAATATCAAGAGAATTTGGACTTCCTTGTATCATGGGAACAAAACTACATGTTGCAGACACTTCAATCCTCATTGGAAAACAAGTTGAGATGAAACATGGTGGAGATAATAAGGGACTTATATATGTTTTAGAAGATTAAAACCTCTAGATGGGAGAAAATTGACACATTATAATTACTTTTCATTTTTAGGAGAAGACCCTCCTAATAGGAAGCTTCTAGGGGGTAAAGGAATGAATCTGTTCAAGCTTTATGATAATGGCATCAGAATTCCTCCTTGTTTAATAATAAATACACGTGCTTACACGGAAGCTATTAGTAAATTGCAAATTTCTAAAAAGGTTAAATTATTTTTTTCCAGTTCTAGTCCCCTTAAAGAGGTAGTAAATTTTTCAAATAATATCAAGACAGAAATATTTAATTACAAATTCCCAAAAGAGTTTAATATTGAATTAAATCAAGCGCTCACAAGATTTAAAGAGAAATTAGGAAGAGAAATCTCCTTTGCAGTTCGATCTTCAGCAAATATCGAAGACCAAGTTCAATTCTCATTTGCTGGACAAGCAGAAAGCTTCTTATTTAATAACACTTTGGCACAAATAATCCAATCCATAAAAAACTGTTGGGCATCTCTTTTTTCACCTCAAAGCTTGTTATATTTTTTGAAAATCAAACAGCGTGGAATTGAATTACCTGCTATAGAAATGTCAGTGATAATACAGGAGATGATTGATTCTGATATAGCCGGTGTGCTATTCACGATAAATGTATTAAGTAATAATGTAAATCAAATGTTAATCAATAGTAATTGGGGTTTGTGTGAAACAATTACGAATAGCTCCGTGATACCCGATTTAATTATTTTGGATAAAAATAAATTCAGTGTAGTAAACAGTAAAGTTGGAGATAAAGAAATAAAATGTGTAAAGAATCCTAATGGTCCATTTACAATTATAGTTAAGAATGAACCTGATATTAAAGAAAAACTTTGTTTGCAAAATGATCACTTGTTAAAACTCCATGAATTAGGTTTAAATATCGAAAAAGTATTTAATTATCCTCAAGATATTGAATGGGCTTTTAAAAATGATATTTTATATACTTTACAATCACGCCCAATAACAAACCTCTCCTTGAAATAATAAAAAGAGAAAATAATAAATTTTAGAATTAACCTATCTCAAGAAAGCCCGCTTACCTAAAAATATAAAAAGTTCTCCTAACTCAAAAATAGTAAGAGGGAATATCATTTTTGCCATATCTTCTCGGAGCTGCGCCTTACTTGCCCCAGAGGTAATCAATTTCTCAATATCCTCGACGTAATCATCCATATTAAGAAATAATATTTCAATTTTTGCAACCCCTGTTAATTCCTCAATATCTTTATCTAAATGTTTTTCTACTTGATTTAATAAACCCAACTTAAGCTTGGGACTCAATTCATACTTAGAAATGAGCCGATTCATTTCTTCTAAGATGATATTTAAGCTCAAGTTCCAATCAGCATTCTCCTTATATCTTGGAATGAGAATATCACTTATGATGATCTCATAAAGTGTTATTGGGGCTTTTTCGTCAAATTCAATTTCTAAATCCGTGCTCAATTTGAGTGTTTGGACCAACTAATACTTCAACTCTAAATAATTATTTTTATTCTTATAGAGATAATAGACCATTTTTTTTTATATTTTTGGAGAATTTATGGAAAAATTTAGAATTTCATCTCTATTCATAATCCATTAAAAAAAAGCATCCAAGGTTCTCTATAGTGAAACATTGACTAGAATAAGTTAATCTTAACTAATAATTATGAATTAAGACTAATTGTCAAAGGATTTAATAAAAGAAAGTAGAAAATCGGACACCACGACAAACTAAAATTTTTAAAAGAGGAGATTGTATTTATCTAATAACAGGGTTAAGGGTTTGCCCCGATTGGTCGAAGCGACGCATCGCTGAGGTATTGGCCGTTTTAACGGCTTTAGGTATAAGAATATATATTGATTTATCATGGTTTCCGATCATTATAGTAACTTTGAATATCAATCTATTTAAAATTATCTTTTTCACGGGACGAAAGGGAAAATCTAATTGGTGAGAAATGAGGGTTAAATCCTAAAAAATTCAATATTAATTAGATTATTCGTGAATTCTGAATACATAAGTAGGTAAAATGAACAATATTTTAGCATATTATTATATTTATGAAAATTTAATCGACAATTATATTTAAAAAAACGATAATTTATTAGTTCAAATCTATAGTATTTCAAACCAAGGAGCATAAACACTATTTCTGAGATATATAATAATGTACATCAAAGACAATACAACTGCAATTACATGAAAAACTTTTCACTAATCTCATCTTGACTATAAGAATTAAATATTATTTACATTTTTTTTAGTAGATCAATTATCAATTTTGTGGAATTTTACTCTTTAGTAATTAATTTTAGCTATATAAGACGATTTACATAATTGTATAAATATTATTTAAAAAAATCTTGTTAACTATGACATATTTTACATCCAAATGGATGTATCCCGTGTCGTCGCCAGTATAAAATCCTAAAGGATGGGGACATAATTTTCTAATTAAGAATTCCTAATATAAAAGAATTATCAAAATCTACTTTTAAAATTCCCTTTGGAAATTATTGATAATGTTTATTAAGATACTTAAATGATTTTAAATTGTATTACATTTACATTTTGGTGAGATGAGTTAAAATAAGTTTTCTAAAAAAAAGAAATAGGAATTATGTAATCAGTTTGATCATCTCCATGATAGCATTAATGATTTTGACTCCAATTGTATTTAACTTTAGAAATTTTTTTAATATTGGCGTTTTCAATGTAGAGGATGATTATTATAACACCTATAGCGATGGTACTGCGGGTATTAATCTGCATATGCGCTTAAATCATCATCTTGACTATCAATATTATCTTGATACTTTCATTGAACCGATATCTACTAATGAAGTTGAAAATTATGGACTTTTATCGATTACTATTTTTTATTTTAATGATAATCAACAAATAGTTACATCAATGACAACAACCCAATTTGACACTCCCGTAAACAGTAATTATCCCATGGATAGAATCTTTGTCAGAAGTCTCACCAAAAATAGTAACCTTACTTGTTATGGTGTGATTGAATTTTCTCTTGAATCGGAAGGGAGTCCTATAAATGATACTATTAATTTTCAATTGACCTATATTTTTCCTGTAGGTATAGATTTCTATCATAATCTTGATTTAGTGCTTTATGTATTATTCTTCTTACAATTCTTCCTCTTTGTTATTATTCCAGTCACATTAAATTGGATATTTAAACCTATATTCGGATTAAATCTCAGTGAGGAAGATACAAAAAGGGATGAAAAATTTGTCCATTTTCTTCAGAACCAAGCTAGGATAAAAAAAGAAGAATCAAAAATTGATGCTGCTAAGAAAAAAAATGATATTACTTGAATTAGCTTTATGAGATTATTTTCTTTTTAATCTTTTTTAATACCTTGGTATCAATTTCTACTTTTTTCTCTTTTGCCAAATCCAATATTACATCAAAGATCAAAAATTCACCAAATTTTTTGTGAAATTTCTTCTTGATTTGTTTTATGACTGCTTTGTTGATAACTTTACATTGTTCTTGACAATAGGATGTAATTCGTGATTTTAATACGCTCTTAACGTTTTTATCATAGAATCGAGCAATCTTATATCCTGAAAACGTTGTACACAAAAGTTTTAAATTTGATAAACTGACGTAATGAGTATCTCTAATATAATAACTATCAAATCTGGTTTTGAACTTCTTTCGCAAGTTTTTCTTCATTGGTTTTGAATAATATAATGCGAAAAAAGCTGAGATAGAAGGTATTTTATGTTTTAAAGACATATTAATGTAATATACTCGTCCACCATACATCCCATGCAGAAATTTCTCAGCAGGACTGATGCTCACGTGTTTTTGATCTCGAGGATATTTTGCTGATGCCGCGCATTTACCTTCTCCATGTAAAATCCAAAGTACATGTGCTCCTTTTTCATTGTAATCTTTAGTTCTTTTTATGATTTCATTCACAGGGATTTTGGAATTTTGGGCCTCAATAACAATTTCATGCATATCTTTTAACTTGAAATAGACATCTGCAAATCGATTCCCAAAATATTTTTCTATAGCTCTACTGATAATTGAATTGTTTTTTGTGTACAGAAGATCATGTAATAAATGTTTCATTGCTTTATGAGATTGAGATTCAGAATGAGTGCTTTTCATTGAAACTATGTCCTGCATTGAAAAATTATCTCTTCTATTTGGTTATCGCTTTAGTAGTATTTCTCGTTAATAAAAATCACCAGTATCCTTGATTTTTGAATTTCATTTTTCTTTTAAAAAGCTTCATGATTGTTGAAATATGATAAATTGGCAATCAGCATGTAATTAAAAATAATAAATTGTTCATAAAATGCGAGCATTATGGTTGATAAGCATAGTCAAAGTTTTTTTGGTAAATCATCCGGGTTGACAATTCAAAGTTCTTCGAGAAATGAACCCTTTATTTTTTTTAAATGCATTAAAAAAAAGGGAGATGGGATTTGGGAGAAACCTTCTAAAGGTGAAGGTAAAACAATTAAGTGTAGCTTAGATGAGATGGTAATGATAAGTGAAGTACTACATAAACGATTGGAGAATTGGTCGACCTATCACAATTTTAATGATACAAAAACACAGATTTCTTTTAAATGGGAGAATGAAAGAAAAGAGCGGCTATATATTAATATAGGAAGCTATTCTAAAATGTTAACTTTCTCTCAAATTGAGATTCTCAAATTGTTATTTAATCACATGCTTAGTGAGAAAATTGAATTTGCTACAACTTCAAATTTTTCAGAGGGGCGGAAAGGAAAACAAAAAGTAATTACAGGAACCCAAACTAAAGATACGAGTGAACAGGGCTCAATATCTCCCGTTCATGCTGTCATAGAAAATACAGAAGTTAGTGAAAAACCATCTTGTCAAGTAGAAGGCGCAATAAAGAATGAGACTCAAAAAGCCCTATTGATCACGTTTCAGAATGATCGAGAATGCTGGATTCCTAAATCAGCAGTAAGATCAAGTTATGTATCAGGTCAGGAAAAGCAACAATCTTTTGTAATTGATACTTGGTTATTAGAAAAGAATAATTTGTTATTGTGACTCTTTAATTTTAATCTACTTACCAGAAACAATGCGAGGAATATATTCCTCATCACAAATTCGTTTTAAATCTTTATTATAATCAATCATCTTTTTTGCTATCTCAGGATGCGACAGTAATTGAACTTCAGATTTATCATCTCGATCCCAAAGTAAAATCGGAGCATCCTCATATGGCACATCTTTTTTTACTTCTGCTATCCAAGTGTCGGGTAATTCATTTTTTAGATCAATATCTAGCATTTTGGATAAAAAAATCGTCCATGCGCGAGGTACAACGGTCATTGAATAACCTCCGCCTCCAATAGCAAGCCAACGATTTTGACAATAATCTCTTGCACTTGATCGCATGGTTTGTGCGATATCTCTATATACTGCAATCGAAAGACCCATTTGAGTAAGTGGATCATTATAATGCATATCAACGCCTAATTGTGTTACTAAAATATCTGGAGAATAGGCTTGTAATATTTTAGGAATACAGTAGCGAAATAATTTTAAGAACATTCTATTCGAAGTTCCCGGTAAAAGTGGAAAATTCAAGGAATATCCTTTACCAAGACCTTCTCCAATTTCGTTTGTGTTGCCCGTCCCTGGAAATAAGAATTTACCACTCTCGTGGAATGAAATTGTTAAAACGTTTGGATCTTCATAAAATAGCTCTTGAACACCATCCCCATGGTGAGCATCGATGTCTAAATAAGCTATTCTTATATCTGGTTTAAGTTTTTTTAAATGATGAATGGCAACAGCAATATCGTTAAATATACAAAATCCTGCTGCTCTATTCCTATGGGCATGATGGAGTCCTCCTGCAGGATTAAATGACATGTGAATTTCTTCTTCATTCCACACTAAATCAGCAGCTGTGATGCTAGCTCCACAAACTAATGCAGAAGCTTTATACATGTTTTTGAAAATAGGATTATCCCCTGGACCTAATCCATAGAGATGCGGCGATATAGATCTATCTTCTGGATTCTCACTGAGTCTTTTCACTACATTTACGTAATCAGAAGAATGAGCACGTTCTAGTTCCTCTCTTGTAGCTATTCTTGGTTCTAGCAATTTCAAACTATGGTGGTCTAAAAGATTCAATTCTTTCATCAAACTATACGTAAGCTTTAATCTCAGTGGACGCAAAGGATGTGTTGGACCAAAATTATATTCTTCAAATTCTTTTGTATATACAAGACCGACTGCATGTACCATGATAAAGATATAATTTAGCGAATTATTAATCTTTTTTAAATTAATTTTGAGTATGACTTATCAAGATACACTCAAAACCAAAGAGTTATAATATTGGAGTATCATATTAAAAAATAAAGACTGTTAAGGATAGTTCAATTTAAAAAATGCTTTCTTTTTAATCATGAGTCAGAGATTTAGAAAATTTGTTATAAGGGTTGGGGGAGATAACGAATTTAAACCCATTAAAAACAAGCTATTGAATTATCTCCAGAAAGAAAGTGAAAATAAATACAAAAATTACCCCCGACTGTTAGAATTGATGGAGAAATATTGGCCAAATTATATGAGTGGATCTCAAATTTCTTACTTGTTAAAGGATCATTATGAAGAAATATTTACTTTTTATTTAAATACCCTTTTTCCTTTCCGTAAGCAGGGGTTGACTCTTGAAGATCCCGAAGCTCCAACTCCAGTTGATTTTAAACTCGTTTATAAGTATCATTACAACCAAGGAGAAATTGAAGCTGTGAAAGATGTCACGGAAAAAATGAACCTTGAAACTAAAATTGAGGCCATATTAAAAAGACTTTTGATCTTTACTGTGAGTTCCTTTAGCCCAATGATTGAACAAATATTTAAAAGACCATTTGCTTTTCAGTTCTCAAGTATTGATGCTAATCCGCTTGAAAATGGAGAATGGGAAGTTGTTGCTGTAATTTCAGCGCGCGAACAGTAAATAGAACTCTTTTTCATTATTTAGTTAAATAGGATCCTAAATCCATGACTTCGCCATCTCCTTGCTTTACCTTTATTGAACTTTTTATACCCTTGATCTTTCGTTCTAAATAAATGATGGCGTCCAAGGGGATTTGCCGAGGTACTCCTCCTTGTTGTTGTATGACTGCTACAAGATAATCTATACTTTGATAAACATCTGGACTTATCAATTCATTAAAAATCCGTTGATAAACCTCGGGTTCATCTTTCTTAAGTTTATCTAAATGAGAGTACGCCGAAGGATGCAAGACAGCTCTTAGAATGAGATCAATCTTCTCATTAACGTTTCCTGCTCTTTCTTGATTAGCTTGTTGCACTTTTTGAGCATCCATGATTGCTTGCATCTTTTTTAGCCTGATCTTATCCAACTCGTGTTGTTCATGTTCCTCTTTTTTCTCGTTCATTTCTTCTTTCACACTTGCTATTAATTCATTTTATTCTTCTATAAATTTACGATCTTTAACGCAATTTCTAAAGCTCTGATTCCATCATCTAAGTTAACTTTCAATTCTTTATCATATAGAAAATTGTTAATTTCACGCTTTAAAGGTTCATCTCCTCTTAAGGGAGTATAGTTCACATCTTTAGTTACTGGTCTTTCTCCTTGTAAATCAATACCTGTTCGGATATTTACTTGCTGCGTGATAAAATCAATGGATATGCCCCCCAATTCTCCATTTACATACATGCTTCGTGATTTAGAGGGTGTGAGCCAGTTTGATTCTATTTGACCAATTGCACTTCCAAAATCAAGTAAAATAAATACAGCATCAGCATGTTTACTATTTTTAAAGCATTTTTTAACTCCAAATGCATTAACAATGTTTTCCTTACCCATCAATTTCTCTTGAAGATAAATATCATGGATTGATAAATCAAATATCACACCCATATCCCAATTTCGCTTTGGATATAAACCTACTCGCTTTGATACAATCGATATAATTTCTCCGATTTCAGGCACGTGTTCAAGTAATTTGTCAAATACCGGATTAAATAACTCGATAAATCCAGGCATGATTCGAAGATTATCATATTTTTTAAATTCTGTTAGATCCTCGAGTTTTAATGCCATGGGCTTTTCCATTAAAATGTCAATACCTGCATCAGCGAATTTTTTTGAAATAGAGGGGATAAACTTTGGTTGAGTCACAACGCTAACTGCATCAATATCTTCGTTTTTAATCAAGTCACTAATATCTGTATAAGTATTGACTGTATCATATTGAGCTGAAATAACATCAAGTTTTTTTTCATCCTTGTCACAGACCGCCACTAAATTTGAAAGATCATGGAAATTTCTCACGTGTGCTCGACCAAACCATCCAGCACCTACAACAGCAGTATTCTTCTTTTTCATTCAACTCAAATGATTATTATTGTTATGCTATTGTGTTGAATAATTACGACTAAAATAAGAATTTTGTGAAGTTAAGAATTAATTTTTGGTTTAAAATTTTTACATAATAATAGAAAAATAGTCCCCCCACCCGGAATCTCATCCCTTCCACAATGGAAAGTAAATTTGAGCCGGGGACCTCACGGTATCGGCTGACATTGCATCATCGGCATACGCCTTAACATGCGAATCAAATTCTACAGCCGCGCGCTCTAACCAACTGAGCCATGGGGGGTATGTATATAAATTTAAATAAACGAATTAATATAATTTTTACGATTTTTTGATGAAATATCATTAAAATTTATTTAAGAATTGATTTTAAGAACTCTCTTGCTTCGGTAAGTAAATTAGAATTATTATGTGAATAATCTTAATTATTTAGTTTAGATAAATATTGGTGTTTAAACCTCAGCATCATCAAATATTGAATAAGCTATCATTTGACTTATTTTTAGTTTCATCTAAATGGATGTAAATTACTCTTAAAAGAAATTTAATGCAGTAAATATATATATACTAGTATTTGATCTATTTATTAACACGACAAAAATGTGTAGTATTATGGTTGTTGAATCTCTTTTATATCTTCAAAATTCAAGTTTGAACGCAAGCACGATCATTCTCGAACCCGAGATAACTCATTCTCCGACGTTATTCGATGCAGACTTAATAGATCCCTCTCTCACAATCGAATGCTTCTATCGGTTATTTCGAGTAGTGAAAATAAGTAAAGGAAGGGTGGCACTATCAGAATCTTTGGGTCAGCGGCGCTATGATCCAATTATTACAGTAGAGGATAATCAAGTTCAATTTGAGGCTTTTTCGAATGACATGGCAAACTATGCATGTTTAGTGCTAGATGAAGAAGCATTTACAAATGTCCATCAATGGGAATTAGGACAGACAAATGTTGATTTTACTCCTGAATTTATCAATAATATTAGAAAGGCAGGTTCAGGTAATATTAGAAGTATTGCCGTCGATCCTGATGGATTTTATGTCGATACACATGAAGAAACTTATCATGAAAAAAAAGTGGACTTACCCGAGAATTGGGAAATTGGATTAGAGAATTTAAGAATATCTAAAGATTCTCAGGATATTCTTCAGGAGATGCCCCAACCAAATCTCTTTCTTAAGGACACTCCCTTTGGCCCATTCTGTAATCAAAAATTCGCGAAACTTAAGGAAGGTTGGATAACTAAAGAAGGTTGGGGATTTACAAAGCTAAATTTGAGAAAAAACCTAGGTCATGTGATTGTTGGTTCCACAACGACCCCTATTGCTCGATTTGATGGAAGACAAAATCCTAAATATACAGCTATTCGTTCAAATAGAATGCTCAGAAAACTAAAATCTTATTTACTCCAATCAACAAAGTTGGGTCCAAATAGATGGGAAGTTAAGGGCAGTAGTAGCGGAAAAACTAGAAATGTCGATAAAAGTTATGGAGGATATAGATGCTCGTGCGAAGATTTCAAATATCGGTCTGAGGGACGTCCTGGTTTCCAATGTAAGCACATACGATGCGTATTAAAACCAAATTTAGATGTACGTAATTTAAATGAGTGTGAATGGAATGTTTATGAAATATCTCCGGAAGGGAAACCTGGTCGGAAATTCTCAGTCAAATTTCGTGATCAAAAGATTATCTGCTCATGTTCTGAATATAATAAATATAACATTTGTAATCACATCATCGAAGTTTTAAAGGTTGAACAAGACTTTCAATTCGATGAACTTAAACAAGATTTATGTTAAAAGATAACTAAAAAGGCATTTTTTTTTTTTAATTTGTGTTAAAAATAAAAAAAGAGTTCTTAATGTGCAGCATTGACGAAAATCTATATCTATATATATAGTTCTTTTGATAAGGTTTCAATTTCCTTTCTGTATTTTGCTCTTGTTTTAATAATAGTTTTTGTTTTTTCTATCAAAAGATCTCTTTTTCAATCGTGATCCAGCGAAGCGGCGTGAGTTGCGCACAACCGGGTGGTGTATGATAAGCGTTTTGAGTGATATTTATATACGTGAAAATAATTATACTAAATGATATACTCATGACAAAAAAGTTCAAAAAAGTCAAAATAGGCTTGATTTTTTTAATGATATTTACTTTACTCTTACCAACAAACGTATTAGGTAAAAGCGGAAAAGATAAAGGTAAAATTGGTAAATCGGCGGATTTCAGTTTCATATATTCGAACGCGCCAGTAATTCCAGAATGGAATTATTTTCCTATAGAAGGATTAGAGTGTAACTTCTTTGAAATGGACGGTGTTTGGAACGCGGTTGGATCTGGAACAACCGATTCTAATGGTTTGATTTCCTTCGATGTTAAAAAAAACACGCAATATAAAATCGAATGGAACTGGGACGGTGTTCTACAAGAAATTATCGTAGAAAATCCATCAGCCGTAGAAGTTATTAATTTAGATCGTGGTTCTATAGCTGCGGATCTGTTTTATCTTAATATGGAAATTCCAACGCTACTTACCGACTCACTAATAGATCTGTACTACTGGAATACAACCTTACTTGATTGGGTTATAGTATCAACTGTAATGACTTCGGGGGGGGGTTCTGCCAGTTTTATGGGTTTAATAATGGGTGATTACTCTTTTGACCAAATTACAACCTATACTCTGGTTCAAACCGAAATGTCTTTATTTGAACCTGAAATCTATATCGAGCCAATAAAAATTTCCAATTCGGAATATAAAAATAATCAAGCCTAAAAGCCGTTTCGGCAAAAATTCCTACGTATAACCGTTTAAAACATATAAAAAACATATAAAAAGGGGGAGGTTGGGAGTTTACTGGAAATTCAATATATTTCTTTGGAAATATTCTTCTGAAGAAGTTATAAAAACATCAATTAATCGAAATAAAACTAAATAATGCGATTTATAATTCCTAAAACAAAAATTTTTCAAGACAGATTCATCCAAAGCCTAACTTCAAATTTTAGGTGATAATATTTTACTAGGAGAAATTAAATTTCTCCTATTTCTTCTATGCCAAGATCTGATATTACTTCTTCTTCTTTAAATTGAATTTAATAAATTATTGATTTACGAATATATCCTTGCGATATTATCAATTCCTATACTTTACTCTAGATTTTACAAAAGATTCTTGACATCACAGGATCATTTGGATTATAATCACGTCTAATACTATGAAATGTTTCATCTAA
>DAOUVJ010000211.1 GCA_030667705.1 Promethearchaeota archaeon
CTATAAAAAATATCATTCCAGTAAATAAAATTAATAAAACCTTATATCTAGATTTAAGTTTAATGCGATCATCCAAAAAACCAATGATCCCAGATAAAATCACAGACACAAGCAATACAAATATTTCATTTGAGAATAGAGGGAAAGCTAAAATTAACAAAATAGAGGTAACTGAATAACCGATTACGATACTTATACCTCCTGATTCAGCTACTTGAGGTTTGCTATTTTTATGTATATCATATCCAACATAATTCTTCTTTATCATCAATTTTATAACTTGGGGTATAATGAAGTATGTGCATGATATTCCTATAAAAAAAATAACAACTAGTAAAATAATTTCAGAAAAACCCCAATTTAGTTCAGTTAGCATCATATTATTTCCCTAAATAACTATCAACTAATCAACACGCAACGGCTAAAAAGTAAAATAATTGCTAAAATATAACATTTTATTTTTATTGATCAACTAAAACAAATAATTTGACAAGAGAAGAAATTAGAATAGCCCGGCACGGATATTCGACGGATGAAATTGTTCATCAGTTTTCGAACCGTGGTCACGGGGTTCAAGGCCCCAGATGCTTGGCCACTACACCACCGGGCTATTATTTATTGCTTATTTTTTTAAAGATTATATGGATGTAGATTTTGGTTAAAAAATTCTGGATCAAATAAATTTTTATGGTTTTTAAGGAATGTAAGATCATTTTCTTCATTTCTATATTCATCTGGAAGCATTTGTGGTATGCTTTCTATTATAGGAAACCAACGTAAACATTCCTCACAAAACAATAATCCTGAATCGATTTCAGTATCGAGTTTAAATTTATTAAGTAGATAAAGTTCAGGTAAAACATCCTCAATTTCATTCAGACTTAAATTTTCTTCACTCAAATTACTTAATTTCTCCATTATCTGTGTAGTAAGGATCTTATGACATTTTATTACTGATTTCATTTCTGTTTTATCAATAATGTTTTCTAATTCCTTGATACTTGCTATTATAAGATTTAAATATTCAAAAAAGGGAATTTTTTTTATAGATATACCGTCCTTGATGAATAAGTTATCATCATGCCTACTAAAATCAATGAGCTCCTCTTTCTTGATAGCATCTAAATCTCTATTTTCATAAACATCTAAAAACTCATTAAATTCATTTTCAGTGGTTTCATAAGAAAAAATGTATAATTTTAGGGGAAAATGCTTATCAATCGGACACGCTAAAATATCAAATAACCATGGTTTCATGATGTATAATCCTATTAAGTTAAATAAAAAAGATACTATAATAAGTAGCTTCTTAATTGTTGGATATATTTGTCTATTGTGCGATCAATTTTCTTTTTTCTACGAAGGAAATCATCAGAAAGTTTTTGATATGCTGCGCGAGAGGGCAATTTTCCTCTCTTATAACGTGTATCAAGAAGGTTGATGCTATCATCTACGCTAATTCGTTCAGCATCAAGTATATCTAGTTTTTTAATAATACTTCCGAAAATTTCACTATTTTCTACTAGTATTTTTGAGAATGGGATAATTTCTTGTTTAATTTGTTCGATTTTAGTGTTATTCTTATTTACAATGTTTTTATAAGATTTTTTAGCCATTTTTTTCCTTTTAGCTTCTTCCTCCGCTTTTCTAATTTCAAGGATTAAGGCATTTTTTTCTTCATATAACGAGCAAAATTCTCGGATTTCGTTGACAGGGATTGATTCTGTCTTAAATAATGCTGCATCCCCTTCTTTCTTACTAGTTTTTACTAGAACAACGAATGTTGACAGTATCGAGGCTATTAGCAAAATGAATGTTATTGGTCTAATCAGTAGATCGAAATAGTTTAGGGTAAATGTGAAGAGTATTATTTTATCTTCAAAAGGACTAATGTCTTCCGAAGCATACATAATTATTTTGGAACCACTCACTTGATCTATACCATCAGGAGGACTTGATATATAATCAATAGTGCTACAACCCTCAATGGAAACCTTGATAATTTGATTTCTGACAAAAAATTCATGAGTTGTTGTTATTAAATTTAGTTGTATTGATTCTTGGAACCAATTCATTGAGAAATGTTTATCAAAAGGTAAATCATACTCAATTGTATATCTTAGTTTGGCTCCAGGATTTAGAACAGCTCTATTATACAAAAGGTTTATCACGATTTCCTTTTTATTATTTTCAACGTTTACTATAGTTGTTCCTAACAATTCACCAAGACTATCTGAAACGCGTATATTAATTGCATCATTTGGTATGTAAAAGGGTATACTATAGATATTAATGGCTCCAACATTTTTTATGACATGATCCTCTTTAACTTTGATTATTCCCCAGGGAGAAATTGCTATTTCGCGATTGATTTGCTCTAATTCCATCTTAGTCATTAGATTATCTTGCAAAATTATATTAATTACCTTTTCTGAGCCTAAATTTACTAAAAATGGATCCACGTGCTCTAAGTCAATGCTTTGTTCCAAATCATATAATATAACCTCTCCTAAAGGAATTCCCATTCCAGATACTTCATCATGTGACAATACAGTAGAGCTTTCTGGTGTTCTATAGGAAGATTTAATATCACCTTCTGCTTTGTAGGGTATATATGGAAATAGATTTCCTGTAAAAAAGATTTGTTGTTCTACTCCTGTAGAAAGGTAATCCAATTGATCTTTTAACGTATATTTTATTTTGACAATCCTTGATTGTTGAGGGAGGAGGGGAGAATCAAAGTAAATAGTAATCAATTCATATTCATCATAAACGATGGAATTTCGTTCGGTAGCAAGAGCATTATTAGTACTTCCTGTTGCTAGCAAATAGATTAAGTTATCAGAATCCTCGAGAGAAATTCCCATAAAAATTGATGTTATTGGATTGGAATTTTGATTTAATATCGTTAGTCTATCTTCAATATTTACGAGTCCATATCCGCTTATGTTAACATTATGCTTTACATCAGTTATTAAGATATTTTCAAATCCTTCAAAACTTGCAGATAAGTGTAAACTTGCTTCTTCTTCTTGATTCAGATGTGAAGATCCTTGAGGAAATCCAATAAATGAAATTATAATCAAGAATACTATTAATCCACCAAAAACGGCTGAAATTTTCTTTTTATTCAACATTAATATAAACCATTTCTTTCTTAAACTATCTGAAGATAATTAAAATTAATAATAAAAATTTATCATATTTTCCATCACAATTCAAAATAAAACTTATTATTAGTGTAATTTTATTTTAATTTAATAAAGAAATTATTGCAGATTAAATTATGTCATCAAGTCAATCTTCATCGAGACGGAAAAAAAGAAGAAGTGGTACTGCACCTATGCCCTCAGGAGGTGCAGGGTTAATGCGATTTTTTGAAGATAGTTCAATTGGTCTTAAAGTTAGCCCAATCAGTACTGTAATAATATCAATATCGCTGATTATTGTCGTATTTCTTGCTCATTTAGGCGTAATTAATTGGTTTTTTACTCCTGGAGCATGAGAAACATTTCATTGATATGTCATAATCATCCTTATCATGAAAATTTCTGAATTTCAGGAACTAATTCGAAATCTATATTTTAAAAAAGATTCAAAGAGGGGAATTAATAACACATTTATATGGCTTATAGAAGAAATAGGTGAATTAGCTACACTATTGAATGAAAAATTGATTGATCCCGCTAAAATATCTGAAGAATTAGCAGATATAATAGCATGGACGACTTCAATTGCAAATTTAATGGAAATTGATTTAGAAAAAGCATTAGCTTTCAAATATCCAGATAAATGTAAGAAATGTAATGCTAATCCATGTCAGTGTGAAAATTAATTTAATATCATAAATAAAGTATAATATTGATAAGAAAAGATCGTACTTTTGGTGTAAATAATTAAAATAATTCATTCTAAAGCAAAAATTCATGATAGTTCTTTCATTGATGATTATTGTTCAATTGGATCCAGTGTAGTCATTGAAAAAGATGTATATGTTTCTAAAAATACAATAATCTATGGAAAGGCTTTAATTAAAGAAGGAACTTTTATCGGGGAAAATTGTATAATAGGGCATCCACAAAGAGAAGAATTAAAAAGACTCATTCAAAATAATACTTCGGGTATTAATAGTACTAATGAGATGATGGAGATCGGTAGAACTTGCACCGTCAGGGCGGGAAGTATAATATATTCAAATGTAATTTTGGGAGATAACTGTCAAACGGGGCATAACGTAATGATTCGGGAAAAAACCAAAATTGGACGAAATTCTTTAATTGGAACTAATGCAGTTATCGATGGGAATGTTGATATTGGTGAGAATGTGAGTATTCAAACTGGAGTCTATATCCCATTGTTTTGCAAAATTGGTAATAATGTGTTTTTGGGTCCCTATAGTAAATTAACTAATGATAAATATATGATGCGAAAGAAATTCGATTTAATAGGACCTACGCTTGAAGATGAAGTTACTTTGGGGGCAAATTCAGTTATTCTTCCAGGAGTAAAACTAAAAAAAGGAACAATTGTAGGTGCGGGTTCCATTGTTACAAAAGATACTGAAGAATACGACGTTGTAGTTGGGAATCCCGCTAAGAAGATAAAGAAAGTATCAAATTTATAAATCAAAAATGGGATTAAACCTCATGAATAAAAAAATATGGATAGATATTGAAGAACCGAAAAC
>DAOUVJ010000175.1 GCA_030667705.1 Promethearchaeota archaeon
ATGAGGTGTGTGTTTGAGGATAATATTCCATCAATTAAATCTATTTTATTTGCAAAGATCTCGTATAACTCTTCAGAGGATTCTACTTCAATTTCAGCAAGGACATCATAATCTCCAGTCAATGACATTACCTTAGTAATATGGGGTATCTCTTTAAGTTCATCAATTACTTTACTAATTACACTTATTCCTAATTTACATAAAATAATAGCTCTCATGATAATTACTCCTTTTTATTTTATTGTTTTAAATTTTTTCTTTTTTATTAACAAATTGTACTTCCACTTCCAAAATCTCATTTAAAGGTTTTAATTTCCTGTTTATTAAATAATGAAAGTCTTTAAAAGAATTTACTCTTACTTCCAACATTAAATCAAACTTACCTATTAATGAATAAATTTCCTTGATTCCATAGAATTTTAATATTCTTATGGGTATTGTGTTTAAACAACCTTTCTTAACCTTAAGTAATATATAAGCATTTATAACATTCTTAACTTCATGCGCATATCTTAAAACAACTGCTATAACAAGAAAAACTACAACAATTACTAGATATTCTTGTGGAAAATATTCACCTGATAAGAGAACCGCGAATATTAGGGTACTAATTGGATCAATTAAGCCTAATATACTGCTCCATTGGCTATAAGTTAAGCTTGTAGTTTTCCAGTTTACATTAGCCAAGAAAATTAATATATATGGTATTATCGTAGCAAATATTATCAAATATAAAATTTCCCATCGGAAAATAATAGAATTTAGTGAGAGGAGATTCTCAAAGAAATTAACGGTTTCTTGAGTAAAGTCAGTTTCAAATGGTAGTAATAGAATAACTAATAAAACGGGAATCAATATTACTACTCCTGATATAAAAGCTATGGACATTTTCAATAGAGCACGGGGAATTTTGTAATATTTATTCTTATTAATATTTCTCAACTCTTTTTTTGAGAAAGAATCTCTTTCAATACTTATATACAAAAATGAACCCGTTATTGAATATAAAATCAAGTAAATAATCCCCCTTAGTTCAATTGGTGTGCCACTTAATTGTGCACCCCTAAAAGATACAGAAATAATAATTATTATGGCAACTGTTAACATTAAGATGAATAGAATTCGAAACACATCAAACTTCTCATAATTTACTCCTTTTTCATAAAATGCGATAAAAATTATTGTCAGCAAGATTCCGATCATCGTAAAAGGAATAGAGGTCGTTTTGAGAGCTAAGAAAAAAAAAATAATATGTAAAATAATACCGAAGAATCCAATAAGAAAATAGTAATTATAAGTACGTATATCATAAAATCTCTTATTTTTGTGCCTTAAATTAAATATATACTCCTTTAAGGGTATTCTTGCGTCTTTATTAAAATGGTTGTTAACAAGCGCTATGAGAATAGCGATAAAAAATAAAAATATTCCCGATGTAAGAAATCTTAGGACGATTATCGTGATAATTGAGATTCCATCAAATAAACCCATTGCTACTATGGGAATGAAACTCCAAAGTAGATTTGCAATTATTAAATTGAAGAAATATTTATTGGTTAGCTTCATTTACACTTCAAGGTTTTCGATTACGACTATAAAATCATCGATTATTTGAATAGTTTTCTGCAAAAAAAGTTTAGAAAATGGAAGAGTACATCTGTTATTTTGAGAAAAATTAATTTAAATCTATTTCCCAAGGATTTCCCCCAGAAACACTTAAATTTTTAACGTATTCCACAATTTAAAATATCAGAATAATACAGTTTTAGAGAAAGTAGTGATATTACATGCCAAGTTCAAAAGATTATATGGAAATGGATGATAAATACTGTGCTCATAATTATCACCCGATACCCGTTGTTATTAGCAAAGCTGAAGGAGTCTGGGTGTATGATCCCGAAGGAAAGAAATATTTAGATTGCTTATCCGCTTATTCGTCCCTAAATACGGGGCATTGCCACCCAGAAATTATAAAAGCTTTAAAAGAACAAGCAGATAAGGTTACGTTAACATCTCGCGCGTTCTATAACGATATGATGGGTCCCTTTTTAAAAAAGTTGTGCGAAGTTGTTGGATCACATATCAACGATCCAAACAATTCTGGAATAATGGCGCTCCCCATGAACACTGGGACTGAAGCGGTCTCCTCTGGATTAAAAGTTGCGAGAGCTTGGGGTTATATTAAGAAGAAGATTCCTAAAAATGAAGCTAAAATTATTGTTTGCAGGGATAACTTTCACGGAAGGTCAATAACCATAACAGGATTTAGTACGGATATTGAAGCTGTAAGATATTACGGTAATTTTGGTCCTTACACCCCGGGATTCGTTACCATTCCATATGGAGATGCTGAAGAGTTAGAAAATATAATTTTAGAAATTGGTCCTGAAAAAGTAGCGGCGTTCCTATTTGAGCCAATTCAAGGAGAAGCTGGTGTTAAAGTCCCTCCTGAAGGATTCATAAAGAAGGTTAGAGAGATCTGTACAAAGTACGATGTTTTGATGATCGCTGACGAGATTCAAACTGGTTTTGGAAGAACTGGGGAATTTTTTGGAGTTGACCACGAAAATGTGAAGCCTGACGTGATTTTACT
Organism: Promethearchaeota archaeon; assembly: GCA_030667705.1. GTDB lineage: Archaea > Asgardarchaeota > Lokiarchaeia > Sigyniarchaeales > SOKP01 > SOKP01. The sequence goes on from DAOUVJ010000175.1 coordinate 2,594, forward strand.
TGGAAAAGCACTTGGAGGAGGCGTTTATCCCGTTTCAGCAGTAGTCACTACTAAAGATATTATTGGACCTGATGTTATTAAGCCTGGAACGCATGGATCAACATTTGGCGGAAATCCTCTGGCTAGTGCGGTCGCCATGAAATCGATAGAAATTCATATTGACGACCATTTAGCTCAACGATCCAAAGAATTTGGGGTCTATTTCTTAGAAGGGCTTAGAAATATCGCAAAAAAGAAAACTATAGTCCCAATAAAGGATGTTAGAGGCAAAGGACTCTTAATGGCCGTCGAGTTTGAATCAGATGCAAGGCATATTGTCGAATTGTTTAAAGACAATGGGGTACTAGCTAAACACACTCATTCTACAACCATTAGATTTGCACCACCTTTGATAATTACCCAAGAAGAAATTGATTGGGCACTAAATATAATAGAAAAGGTACTCATTGTTTAATAAATGAGTTTTTGGCTAGACTAACTAGCATTTTTTTCTAAAATAAATTGAGTACCCGCGTTTCCTTCTATTGCTTCCTTTATTTTTTCAATAGAAGTTATAATAGCACGCTCACCTCCAGATTCTAGAAAATTTATCGCAGCTTGAACTTTAGGACCCATGGAACCAACAGGAAAGTGTCCTTCTTTCATGTATTTTCGAGCTTCATCTGTGGAAAGAAGATCCAAGTATTTATAGTCGATTCGACCAAAATTTAAGGCAACTTTTTCAACATCAGAGGCAATTAAGAGTATTTGGGCTCCAATTTGTTCACCTAATTTCGCACTTGCAAGATCCTTATCAATTACGGCTTCAACACCTTGCAATCTCTTATCAATCTTAATGACTGGAACTCCTCCGCCTCCACAAGCAATGATTATAAAGTTTCCAAGTGCCATCAATTTTTTAATTTCACGCCATTGATAGATTTTTTTTGGTTTGGGGGAAGCCACTACTCGCCTCCATCCCTTAAAAGTTTTCACATACCCCGCTTTTTTTCTCGTATATGACGGTCCGATTGGTTTTGTTGGATGTTTAAAGGCAGGATCATTTGGATCAACTTTGACGTATGTAAGTACTGTTAGGAAAAGTTTTTCATCATCCAAGTTCAGCTTCATTAATTCTTCATCTAGAGTTGATTCAATCAAGTACCCTATTTGACCTTGAGTTTCCGCCACTAATATTTGTAGAGGTCTCTTTGAAACAGCTTCAGTGGCTTCTTGTTGTAGTAAAAGATTTCCTACTTGTGGACCATTTCCGTGCGTGATAACAATGTTATAATTTTTTGACAATTCAGCAATTTGTCTAATTGGCTCCCGTAAATTATTAATCATCTCTTCAGTAGTACCTCTCTCTCCGGGTTTTATGAGTGCATTTCCACCAAGTGCTATGATTAATGTTTTTATTATTAGTCAACTCCTATCTCAGTATGAAAAATAATAGTATTGTTAATAAAATTATAAATTTATTGTAAGAGAAACCAAAAATTAAAATTTAATTATTATAGAAGTAAGACTTCAAGTTGAGGAATATCTCTTAGTTGAATTTCTTGCATAAAAAAAAGAGAATTAGAATTTTTCCCTTAGAAATAGCATGATTGCTTTTTGTCCATGAAGTCGATTTCTCGCTTGATCAAAAACGATCGATTGAGGACCATCTATTACTTCAGCAGTTTGTTCAGCTCCTCGCATCGCAGGGAGACAGTTCATGAAAATAGCATCCGATTTCGCAAGTTTCATTATATCTTCAGTTACTTGATATGGCATGAATATACTTTTACGCTCTTCTTCTTGCTCTTTAGGGATTCCATAGGACATCCATGAATCCGTATAAATAATATCTGAGTCCTTTGCCGCTTCTTTAGCATCATGAACTACTTTTACAACAGCACCTGAAATTTTTGATAATTCCGCTACTTCATCTAAAACTTCCTGTTCAGGAGAATAATCTGTTCCACTTGGACACGCAACATCCATTCTTAATCCAAACATTGCACACATTCTCATGAGATCATATGTAACATTATTATATCCATCTCCGAAAAAAGACATCTTCAAATTATCAAGACGTCCCTTTTTTTCCTTAATGGTAAGAAAATCACATAGAATCTGACAAGGATGGGCAAAATCATCAAGCATGTTAATTAATGGAACGCTGGAATCTTTAGCGAAATTCTGCATGTCTTCTCTTTTATATACCCTTGCAGCGATCAAATTGACATATAATGATACTACTTTGGCAGTATCGTGAATGTTTTCCTTTTTCCCTAAGGGAGAATCTACTATAGAATAAAATATCGCATGCCCACCTAATTGTTGCATTCCGGTCTCAAAAGATATTCTAGTTCTTAATGAAGGTTTTTCAAATAACATTAAAAGAGTTTCTCCTTTCAATGCAGCTTTAAATTTTTCAGGATTATTTTTAATTTCTATAGCTTTATAGATTATCTTTTCACATTCTTCTTTCGAAAGATCTGATATTTTTAGTAAATGTCTAACCATTTTTTTCACTTTACGTATTTTAATTAATATATGAAGCTTTCTTTAAATTTTTACTTTAAATCCTCTTCTTTATCATAATCTCTTGTAAAGGAAAAATCATTAAGAATTTCTTTATCTTGAGTAGTTAAATCGGTCTGAATAAGTCTACTTATGAGTTCACCTATACCCGGACCCAGCATGAATCCTTGACCAGACATCCCGACAGCATTAATATATCCATTTATACCTTCTACAATCCCTAGAATAGGATTTCCATCAGGAGTCATGGGATAAAGACCTCTCCACGTTCTACGGATTTTTATATTTTTTAATCGGGGCATTAATGAAATCATTCGTTTAGTAATTTGAGGGAGGAATGAACTCGTTTCTCTTCTGTCTTTTCCAATTATACTTGGTTCTGGAGTAAGGCAGAATAGAATTTTACCTTCTTTATTTTGATAAAAATAATAATTTTTAGAATTTCCAAAAACATTATCTATAGCAGGTTGTATATCGACAATCATGGGATTGAAGAATTTTTTTACGGGCTCAGTAATACCCGCTTCATGTGATTCTGGAATCACGGGCAAGTCAACGTTCACCATTTTTCCTATGGTATTGGCATCTCCACCTGCTGTATTAACTATTTGGGTAGCGCTATATTTACCTTTATTTGTTTTTAATCCCGTTATCGTGCCATTTTTAGTTAATATATCTGTTACAGTCTCATTAAATCTATATTCCGCTTCTTTTTCTTTTGATTGGCGATAAAAAGCATGAAGAGAAAGAAGAGGAGAAGCATTACCATCCCCCGGGCTATAGGTTCCCCCAAGTAAATTATTTTCATTAATTCCTGGAATTAAATCTTTTATTTCTTTTTTGCTAACATATTCTATATCCAAACCATGTGATTTTTGTAATTGGACACTTGATTTTAGCATTTCCTCATGTTCTTTAGTATAAGCCACAAAACAATATCCTCCTTGCTCCCACCAAATATCATCTCCGAATTTTTCTTCCCAATTCTTAAAAATTTCAATAGATCTTTGACATAACCAGATTTTAGAAAAATTCGTGTGAGTTGCCCTGATACCTCCAATAGCATGTTTATTATCTGCTTGAGATACTGATGGTAAAGAATCAATCACTAATGTCTTCAAACCATCACTGGCGGTTGCTAAGGCTGTTGGAACTCCAACACTTCCTGCACCAATGATGATCACGTCATATTCTACCAAGATTATTTACCTCCTTTCTTTACTTTTGCTCTAGCAAAAGCACTCATGAGGACTTCTATAAACAATGGCCTACTTGTGCCCGGAATAATTTCTTCTGGCAAGACGCCTTCTTCACGAAAAATCCGATTAATTAATGGAGTACAAGTCTTCCC
>DAOUVJ010000047.1 GCA_030667705.1 Promethearchaeota archaeon
GTTGGTAAAACAGATTCTCTAAAAAAAACTCTTCGGTTAATGTTTGAAAACAATGTTGAACGTTTGCCAGTAATTAATCAACAAAATGAATTAATTGGACTAGTTATTCAACAAGATATTTTAAAAGCTATATACAATCATTTGAATGAAAAATCATAGAAAAAAGTTAGAAAAAAGAGAGATACTTCGAATTTTTTTTTTAATTTACACTTAATTTTTAATAGATGGGATTTCTTTTTTACTTTATTCAGAAGAGAAATTTTTTTATGAAAAAAATATTCTCTATTAAAACACCAATTTATTGATTAATCATGGTTATTCCTTTACCCGGCACACCTGTAATAGTAGATATAGGCTCTGCTTATTGTAAAGTAGGCTTTGCAGGAGAACCTAGTCCACGCTTTGTTTTTCCAACAATCACAGGTACAGAAAAATATAAAGCAGTGATGGTTGATGTAAACGCAAGAAATATTTATATTGGAAACGATGCTTCTCGAATGAGAGGTGTACTTAAGGTAAAGCACCCCATTGAGAGAGGTGCCATTCTGGACTGGGATGATTATTACGAAATTTTAAATTATATCTTTTATTCCTTGTTAAGGATTGATAATCTCTCCAACTATCCTGTTCTTTATACTGAAGCTCCTTTTGTCCAAAGAGAAACTAAAGAATACATCGCACGTGTTTTATATGAAACACATCAAGTTAAAAGTTTAATCATGGTTCCGACACCTATTCTATCAATATTTAGCGTGGGATTAACAACAGGTCTCGTGATAGAGTCTGGGGATGGATTAACATGGGTTTGTCCTATTATTAATGGGCAAATTATAGACCAGAGCGTGCAGAAATTGACTTTAGCCGGGACGGATATAAATCAATATTTAAAAAATCTATTGATGAGAGAGGGCATCAATATAGAGTCTTCTGCCGTAGAAGAGATTATTAGAGAAATTAAAGAGAAAAACTGTTATTTCATTTTAGATCCGACTAGTAAACCAGATATGAATGATAATTTCAGTTTATCCATGCCTGATGGTTCTTCTATAAATATACCTCATTTTATCTTTAATGAAGCTCCAGAAGTAATGTTTCAACCCCAATTACTCGGATTTCCTATTCAGAACATATCTCAAGCCATTATTGCGAGTTTACAAGGAATAGACAAGCATTATTGGTCAGATCTTTTATCTCATATTGTTATATCCGGAGGAAATTTCACTCACTCTGGATTTGAAGATCGATTAAAAATGGAGTTAAATGCATTATTACCTCAATTAGGTAAGATTCCTAAACCTAAAAATAGGGATCCCAAACAGGATACAAAATTAAAATTAAAGAGTATTAAAAGTGGGAAAAAATCACAAGATACATGTCCTCATTGTGGTATAATGGTAGATTTATCTGATGATAAAGCATTCTGTCCTTCGTGTGGTGGAGGAATGACTCTTCCTGAATTATCTATAGAATTAGGGGGAACGCCCTCAAAAGTTGAAATGATTGATGGAAAAGTAATTTGTCCTCATTGTAATAAATTAATTAAAGATTTTTCCTCTATATTTTGCCCGTATTGTGGAAAGGGTGTTCAAACATTTGATCCTCCAGAAGCAATGGCGAAAAAGATCAATCAGACAGTTCTTGCTAAGGAATTTTCCGGTCATTATGATTCTATTGAAGAGGTATTAAAATATTTTGTTCCGGATAATCTTCAATATGCAATATTCAATGGTGCTGCCATCTTAGGTAGTTTACCTTCTTTTCTCCGATTGTTTGTGACCCATGAAGAATTCATTGAGAACAGTGATCTCTTGTATAAAGACATAAGCGAAATTTTCTAAATTCATTTTGTCAGAATTTTAAATGTCTATTTTAGCTATTCTATCTAAACATGAGAAATCGTGATAAACTGAAATTTTAAAACAACTCTCTTGAAATACCGATAATTTTTAATTTCAAGTTGAATTTAAAAAATTAAATTCTATTTAAAACCAGATCGAGGTTTTTAGTTAATTGAGATATAAAGTTCGGTATTTGACATTTAGCTTATTGTTCTTAGTAATATTCATGCTCATTATTCCTCTTGCTTCAGCAAAACCAAGAGATTCTTACTTAGTCGACTTTATTTATTCTGAACAAGTAGGAGATGAAGGTTTTGGCAATTCATATCAAGAAACTGCTCAAGCTTTAGAGATATTAAATCATTTTAATCTCTTTACAGTTGAAGGTTTGTTTGGTGTTGAGAATAAAGTTGACGTCCCCACTCTAAGAGATTATTTGGATGGTAAATTAACGGAGATGTTTGATGAGGAAAATGTGGATTTGTATGATTTATATGGCATTTTAAAATCACTAACTTATCTCAATTACGCGATAGACTCAGGTCTGAGTTTGGATATTTATGGATATATTAATGCTACTGGACATGTTAGTGGTGGGTTTGCCCCAACTAATACTTCAAAAGCGGTAAATGTAGTTTCTACTTTCTATGCATATCGAATATATGATCTACTTGTTGTAGACATGCCGAATCAAACTATCCACACAAACTGGCTTCTCTCGTGTAACAATACTGATGGGGGATATGGAAGTAATTCAACTCTATCATCAACTTTATTAACAACTTACCAAGCTGTTATATTAATTAATGAACTAACGGGAAGTGTTGACAACCTAGCTAATAAAACTGCCACGCTGGAATATTTAACATCTTTTTACATCAGTGATACTACTGATATTAATAATTATGGAGGTTATTTACCTGATCTTACCGCTTTAAACGTGTTATTAAGTAGCTCCTTCACATGTTTAAATTCAACTGGATTAATCGATTCAAATGAATTACATCAAGTTCCAACAGTAAATATGGTACTATCTCGTCAAAACTTTCTGGATGGTGGTTTTAGTGATAAAATTACAGGACATGATCAAGAACTCTCATCAATAACAACAACCTATTATGCATTCAAGATATTATACTCATTTGACTCACTTCATTTATTAAATGAAGAGATATTCATGGTAGAATTCAGTTTTATCACGTTAATCATCGTGTTATCGGCAGTTGGTATCTTGGGATTTGTTGTATATTGGATTTGGCGTAAAAGAAGGATTTAATCTTATCTTATCTCAAGACTCTAACTTGTTCTTGCTCGTGTTAGAGTAAACATTTTCAACTCTTTATTGCTTTACTATTTTCTTCATTAGGCAAAAAAACAATAAAATAAGAAATCATTCAATAGAGATAGCTATATTTCGATCAATATTTGCATCATACTTAATCACGAAATCCTTCCCGACTAATTCTTGATTTTCTAAGGTTAAAAGCAAATCTGATTCAATTGTAATGATGGCAAGGGCACGGGTCCCGTTTTCAAGAGAACCAACTAAAACTCCTCTTTTAGGTTGCCCCGTTCGATCATAAATAATCGAATATCCCTCAACAGAAAGCTTTCCATTCACTTTTTCAGCTATCTCGGGTAAACTCTTTTTTAAGATTGATTCTTGAATTTTAGAGTCATCCCGAACACCCCATTCCATCGTAGGCGGTTTAGTTCCATAGATTCCAATTGATTGTTTAGTGTTATACCCCCCATTAGCTATAACCATTATTATTAATGAAGGATCAGCGCGAATTAATTCGACAGTGTTGATAATTGCATGTAACGAATAATTACTTAAGGGAGTACCAAAATATGGAAGTCCTCCTGTAACCGTCAACTCGCGCGGGTCATCCTCTTTAATTCCAAGTTCCTTAATAAGGATCTCTACAATTGAAGGAAAACAACTATATAAGTCAAACTTGTCAATATCACTTAACTCTAAGCCTGCTTGTTCCAGTACAATTCGAGAACCTTCTCTAACAGCAGGAGAACTATCAAGCCTTGGACGCCGATAAATTTCATTAATGTTTTTTAAATCTACCCCTCCCATTATATATATCCAATGTTTTCTCTCAATATTAAGTAATTTAGCAATTTCTTCACTTGCAATTATTATTGTTCCAGCTTGATCAACGAAATTGTTAGCACACATGCGTTTAGTATATGGGTGTACGACACGACGATTCTTAGGGGAGGGAATTATAATCTCTTCGGCGCTATAAAATTTTTGAGTCCAGCTAAAAGGATTTTTTGAAGCTACTTCAGAAAAACGTAATAATAGTTCTCCCATATATTTTCTATGTTCCTCAATACTACGTCCAGATGAAGCTCTTAGGGCTGTTTCGAAAATAGCGTAAGTAAGTGACGGATAATATAGCCCATACTTCCTATCAATTTCGGGGATGTCCCATCTCCCCCCATTTACATATTTTGGTGGTTTTTTTTTAGGCCAATGTTTAGGGCGTTTCCCTTTGAATAATTTGTTAATAGAATAAGCTGCTTCTCCCCCCGTAATAAGAACACAACGGTGCTTTCCAGAGGCAATAGCTTTTGCAGCTCGATTAACTAACATCTGAGGACTGTGACCCCCATCAGATAAATATATTTTTTCTTTAGGTGTGATATTGAGTTTTTTACTAAGCTCGCCCGGAGCGTCTTCATATGACCAAGAACTGATATTTACCATGTAAATTGCATCGATAAAATCGATAATCTTTTTGGTTTGTGTATTTTCTATGGCATTTTGGCCAGTTTTGACCATTAAGTTGAGAGAATCAAGAGGTCGAGGCGTACCTTTACGTTGAGTAAACTGTGCAGCTCCAACTATAATTGGAATATGTTTTTTCCCCATGATAAGTAGTAACTGTAATCTCTTAATTCTATTAAAAATTCGTTAATAGGACCCATATTCTCATTTTGTTATAAAAACTTGTCCAAGTTTTTCCTAATTTTTTTCAACTAATTTTTTAATAAACCTCTAATAATATTTATTTAATTTGATTCTATTTTACTATTTTATATCATATTATAGATTATAGCATGATTATCATGGGAAAAATCTTAGATGGAAAAGAACTTGCCCAAAAATTAAATATTGAATTAAAATCTGAATTTAATCAATTATATAAAATCTCCAAAATTAAACCTAAACTCGCTACAATATTAGTAGGAGAAGATCCTGCTTCACAGGTCTATATTAACATTAAAAGAAAAGTATGTGCTGAAGTTGGGATTGAATCAATTTTTATCAAGCAACCCGCTACTATCTCTAAAGATGATTTAATCTCGACGATTAGGAAACTCAATCATGATGATTCAATACATGGGATACTCCTCCAAATACCTCTCCCAGATAACTTAAAACCTCATACTCCTACTTTTATTAACCAAATCTCACCCTTAAAAGATGTTGATGGGTTGCATCCTATTAATAAAGGAAGATTATTTGATTATAATGAAGAATATGCACCGTGTACACCGAAAGGGATTATCACGCTCCTGGACCATTATAATGTAAATTTAAAAGGAAAGTTTACGGTAATAATTAATCGTTCAAATTTAGTTGGTAAACCACTAATCTTTTTATTATTAAAAAGAAATGCGACAGTGGCAGTTTGTCATACTTCTACAATAGATATTGAGAAATTTACAAAGATGGCTGATATTTTAGTAGTAGCTGTAGGTAAACCAAATTTTATAACTAAAGAAAAAATAAAAGAAGGAGTTATTATCATAGATGTTGGTGTTAGCAGAGTAAATGGTAAATTATGCGGAGACGTTAATTTTGATGAAGTATTTGAAAAATGTGGAATGATAACTCCAAATCCAGGTGGTATAGGTCCCCTTACAGTCTCTTTTTTAATGAGAAACACATTTATTGCTTATCAAAATCAGATAAAATCAAACTTAGTCAATGAATAACAAAAAAATATTAAGCAAAGTTATTAATATACCATACAACGAAATTGGAATTAATAACAAATTGAAATTTTAAATCACACATAAGCCAAACTATGGCAATTCTCGAACTTGGTATAAATTGTGGTACACGGAATTTAATAAACAGAAAATATTATGATTCAGATACAGGAATGGGCTTAGATCCAGAGTTAAGGGCCGGATTTCTCTCTGCACTTGAGAGTTTTACATCTGAAGTATTTGGAGATGATATCAATGTCGTTTCTCTAGCATCTTTTAAATTAGTTTGTTATTGTGATTTAATTGCCTTACCCAATGATCCACTAAATAAACAACCACTAATTTCATTCGCCATTATTGAAAAAGAAACTGATCCCGAGATTGTTAAAAAGTATTTAGAAGAACTCAACTCACTTTTTCTTAATAGATACTCTTTAAATGATATATTTTCTAAAAAAGATAAAGCATTCAGTAAGTTTGAGAGCAGAATTGATGATGTTATCGGAGATCTCAAATTAAAAACTGAAGATCGTTTTAGATCTATCTTTTAACAGTTTATCTATTTAAAAAAATTAGAGATTAAAAAATTTATTATCTATTTTATTTGGTATTATTTGGATATATTATATCTTAACTTCTGTCTTCTGCTAAATATTAATGTAAAAATTACACCAAGCATTCCAAAAAGTGTTATAATGACTTCAAATCCCGCGATACTAGGTATTGATGGTGAATTATCTTCTGCGGGTACAGTAAATTCTAGAGTAGGATGGTAAGCTTCATTTGAATGTTCTTTACAATAAAAATTTATACCGTTAATTGTTGTTCTAAGATAGAAACCAAAATTAGGGATGATTCCTGAAGTCCAATTTGATACAATAGATGTAACATTAACATAACTAAAACCTAATTTAACAGGGAAAGATTGACTACACATGATACTCATGTTAACATCTGGAACATTATTCCATGTTATAGTATCTTCATTCCATGATTGTTCTACAGGAAAAACTTGGAGTGTTGTGACGGTTGACCCATATATATAAAATTTTAACATCACACTTGAATAATTTTGGCCTGTAATAGAGCTTATATCAAAATATAGGAATCCATCTTCCCTAGGAAGAGTATGATAGATTCTAATAAAATTATTGGTGCCGTAGTTCGTATCTGGGTAATCTTCACAAACTTGTGCATCTTGTGTTGCCTTAATTTCTATTATTTGTGTAGCTGCTTTTACTTGAACAAAACCAATTGACAAATTTAATGACAGCATAAACAATACTAACAGAAATAATCTTAAATTTTGTTTATTCATTGTTATATGTCTAATTTTTTTTAAATAATTAGATTATACTCTGTTGTACCCATTTTTAAACTTTAAATTTGAAAATTTTATCAATTCATCTATTTCAACCAAAAAATCTTTTTAACAATAACTTCAATATTATTATTGCAATTTGAGTTCATTCGAGGAATATAATTATGAGTTCTAATATAGGTGCAGAAGCGCAAGCAGCATATAATAAATATCTGGATGCTAAAACACTAGATGTAAAAATTAGGTGCCTTAAAGAATTTCTTTCTCTCGTTCCCAAACATAAAGCAACAGAAGAGATTGTAGCATTAAATAAAACTCGTCTCGCTAAATTGAGGAGAGAACAAGAAGATGAAAAAATAAGGGCAAAAGCAGGGAAGAAAACAAGTCCATTTTCAATAAAAAGGGAAGGAATCCAAGTAATATTGGTTAGTGGAAATCACATGCCCGGAGTTGGTAAGACATCAATATTGAATCTATTAACTGGAGCCGCTAAAAATAAAATTGGTAGATTCACACCTGTACCTGAAATTGGTGTTTATATAGAGCAAAAAATAAAATTTCAGTTAGTAGATATGCCTTCAATTATGATTGGGGCCTCTGATGGAGTGGGAAATGGTAAAGAAATTCTATCTCAGATTAGATCTTGTGACTGTGTTGTAATGTGTGTTGATTTATCTCGAGACGTAAATGATCAAATATCGATGATAGAAAAAGAGTTAAACGAATCAAATATCCGGGTGAACATGAATATTCCTCCAGTTTTGATTGAAAAAACAGGATCTAATAAGATTCAAGTATTTTATCTAACTAAAGAAGCAAAAAATATTAAAGATTTATCAGAGTTATCAGAAAAGATAAAAGAGATTGTATATGCTAGTGGAATAAGGAATGGGACTGTTAAAATATATGGTAAGGTTACATTAGATCAAATTGTAGACGCATTAAATCCATCCATTGTATATAAAAAAGTACTCATTTTGGGTACAAAGGGAGATCTCCCTCATACTCAAGAGTCTTTCGAGGATTTAAAAAAACATTATTCGGATAATTATCCCGTAATACTCGGTAGTAGTGCAAAAAAAAGGGAATTTTCTCCCGAATTCGGAAAAATAATATTAGATTTCTTAAAAAAAATTAAGGTTTTTACATGTCATAAGGGAGTAATAGCAGAAAAACCCTTGATTTTGGATTCGAAAATGAGTATAAGAGATGTAGCGATAAAAATACATCGGAGTTTCTATGAGAAATTTGATCATGCCATTGTCACTAGAGAAGGAGCAAGACAATATCGTAAGAAATGTGGATTAGATTATGAAATAGAAGATAATGATGTCATAGAATTATTTACAATCTAAATCATGATTCCAGATATTCTTCTACATTTTCACTCATTTTTAAAATACCATGAATTGCTTGAGAAATTTCTTCATGAGGTACATTTTCTTTATCAATCAGCTTGTTAGCCATTTCTCTATAGATCTCCCATCCATTGTCTTTCAATAATCGTAATTTCGTGCTAAATGAATATAGACATAAGTATGTATCTTTATAATCACCTACTGAAATGAGTTTAGATCCTAAATTTTGTAATGCATTATTTAATGATGACTTCATATTAATCAGATAATATTCTAGCTTGAATTTTGCATCCTTGATTTCGTTTTTTAATCGATTTACTTCACTTTGATATCTTAAAAACGTATCCTCATCATGTAATGTTTCCGAAAGTTCAACAACTTCTTCTGACATTGATAAATTTATAGGTAATAATAGAGACTTTTCAATTTTATAAATTAATAGATCTCTTTCTTGAATTAAATTTTCACGAGCTTCTTTTGAAACTTGTTTCCTTTGTGACCATATTGACTTTAAAATTTGATTAGGCTTTTCTATTAGTGATTTTCTTGCATCTTTAACATTTGCTAGTACTAAATCAGTAAGAGGATGTTCTATTATGTTAAATTCACTATGATCCCCATTCCATGAAAGAAATAAGAGTTCATTTTTGTTGAGTAGTTTAATCATTTTGGGGAGAAGTTTATTATTAACTAATTTGATATCTTCCTTATCTGTAATGATGACTACATCAACATCTAATGCCTTAATTGAAGATATAATTATGCTGTATTCTCCTAAATCTACATTTTTTAATTCTTTTGATTCATCATTTACTAGTTCAGTTACGAATGACTTAATAGCCGCAAAAAATGAACTAAATAGCTCTATCTTTCCTTCGTCTAATTTTTGAAAATTTTGATCGTATAATAATAATCCACTACTAGCTTGGTATAAAAAGATCGTGTAAATCATGAGAATGTGCTATTTGAAAATGATTTGTAAGGATTAATATTAATTATTATTATAGAATAATATTCTATTATTTATTATCAATTAATTAATTAAACACTAAAAAATATACTATTTCTTAGTTAAATATTTGTATATTATTGTGAAATTTCTTCAATTCTTTATTCTTTTTATTATTTCGGGAATCTCTAAAAGTTCCTTCTTATAATTAGGGTCTAGTTTGGGTAACCCTTTTGAAATATTAAATAAACTTTCAAACGAGTATATTAAACTCTCCAAATAATCAACTATATCACCTTTAAAAACTTGAATGCTATATTCCTCCATCAAGTAATCGCTTATTCCATCAATAGATAACTGATTTTCAGTTCGTAAGTTTAAAATTATTCTTTCTAGATTCAGTCTTCCACACTCGCAATAGGGATTATCTTTACAACTACAATTAAAAAATTCTGATACCCACTTAGTGATTAATTTTATGAAACTATCTGAAAATTTCTTTCTTTTCTTCACATATTCAGCATTCATCAAACTTAACACGCTATTACTGAAGAAATTGTTAGAAAAGTATTTCATGTTTACATTTCGGGATAAATCCGCTGCTATTTTCTTAGATAGATAGACATTCTTCAATGGTTTAAGATTTAACACAATATCAATGAGTGACATCCTCTTATTTTTTAATTTATTTATCAAATCTAAACCTTGTTCTACAGTAAGAAAAGATTTAGCAATAGCAATTCCTAAATTTGTCGGTTTATAAGTAATTTGCTCTCTATTAATCAATTTCATTTTAACTAATTCCTTGATAAAAGAATCTAAATCATAAAAACCATTTATTAAAGCATTATAGAATGTAAATACATCCGATTTATCAATATATTCTTGGAAAATAGAGAAAAAGGCAAGTAATTCAGTAAGGGAGCGATTTCCATTAGGATCTAATTGATAATCTTTTATTTTTCCATTTAGTAACGAAATTGCGATATTTTCTTCTGTTAATTTCAATTTAGGAGAATAAATTTTATTAGGTTCAACGAGAAGATATGCTAATCCTTTCTCATGCTTCCTCAATCTACCTGCTCGGCCTAGCATTTGTTCAAATTCAGCAACAGTTAGAATTTTAATACCCATCCCAAGTGATTCAAATATGACTTGCTCCGCTGGAAAATCCACTCCTGCTGCTAATGCAGCTGTCGCTACCACAGAAGAAATCTTTTGTTTTTGAAATTCAAATTCTACAATTTTACGTTCTTCATATGTTAGTCCAGAATGGTAAGGACGCGCTCTAATCTGTCTATCACTTAGATAAGTTGCTAAAGCTTCACATTTTTTCCTGGTATTTGTAAAAACAATAGTTTGACCTTTAAATCCATATTTAGATGTCCTTGAATATGAAGATCTAATGAGTTTAACAATATACTTATATTTAACGTTTTCGTTTAGACATAATAATAAGTGTCGTTCAATAGGGACGGGTCTGTTGTTATATCTGACTAGAATACATTCTAAATTATCAGCAAGATCCTGAGGTGCTCCAATAGTAGCACTTAAGTATAAATATTGACTATTGGGGTATAAGAATTTTAGACGAGAAATTAATCCATCCAAAATAAAACCTCTCTCATTGTCGATTAAAGTTTGGATTTCATCAATAATGATTGTGCCAATGTCTCCTAAATACTGCTTATTTCCACTTCTCAAGATGTAATCTATAGCTTCATAAGTAGCAATTATGACATTTGCATCCTTTAAATCATTTGTATTATCACTATTACGCTTTTCAAGAATAGATTCCCCTACTTTTTTAATTATTTTTAAGCCTAAACTTCTATATTTCTTCTTGAATTCTTCAGTTCTAACATTTGCTAGAGCAACAATAGGGACTAGATATAACATTTTTTGCTTTTCAGTGATAACACGTGAAATACCTGCTAATTCGGCAACTAAAGTTTTTCCCGCTGATGTTGGTGCCATAATCAATTGATTCTTCCATTCGCTAATTAATCCTTCATTAAGAGAAATTGCTTGAATCGGTAAAAGAGTTTTTATATTCTGTTTAAATAATGCATCTTTAAATTCTTTGGGTATAGATATATCGGCAATTTTTAAATTCAGGTACTTCTCACTCACGATAGGTGTTTTCTCTATATCATATAATGTTAACTCTTTATTCTTGACTGGATCAAACCCTGTTTTGATTGTTTTTAATACTTTTCCGACATTCCTGAATTTTAAAATCATGTGATTAAAAAAATTCTTTAATTTGGGATCTAATTTATCTTGAAGAACTAATCCTGAAAATGCTGCTTCTTTGATAATTAATTCAAGGGCACAATTCGAACAAATGATTGCATTATGATAAGAATGAATTTTCTGCTTCTCATTTAAGATCTTAAATATTCTTCTATTCAAACAAGATTTGCAAAAAGTTAATTCAATGATCTTGTTCTTATCAAACTGAAAACTCTCAAGCATGCTATTGACTGGAGTAAATTCATCATGATCAGTTTGACTAGAAAATGCTACGAATCGGTTTTTATCATCAAGTAGGAATTTCTTGAAAAGGCGTGGATCAAGAGGTTCAGTGGAGCCCTCTTTTTGAAACTTGGTAAAATTAACTGGTCTTATTTTATTTTTAAAATCTAATCCAAATATAACAGAACCTTGAAAAAATGGCTTATTGATAAAGGAAAAAGTGAAATTCTTTTCTTTAAATGATTTCAAGTAGAAGAAATTGACATCGTACAGAAGATTTTTCAAATTACCTTGATTCCTATTTAATACAATGAAAAAATCCCTTGAAATTAAGCTCATTTGAAAAACCACTTTAACTCAATACTATAATGAGATACAATGAAACAATCTAAATCAAGTTAATGATATAATAATTGTGAAATTTTAATATCATGAATAGAGTTCTATTCATAAATAGGAACTCTTGTTCTATTTGGAAAGAAAAAAAAGAAATTAATCTATCTTTTTAGTATTCAATTAGTAGTATTAAATTATTAAAATCCAAATAATTGTTTAATTCTATCATAGATTCCTTTGATTTGACGGAGTTTTGCTTCATCTCCCTCGTTAATGTAATAAGAAACCCAATCTCCAAGACCTCCACCGTTTGGCTTCATCCATTGGATAAAATATTCTACTGCTTGCCGTTCTTCTGCTGACATGAGTTATGTTTAGAAATTTAATCTTAGAATTATTATTTCAATCTATATAAAATTATAAATTATTCAAATTTAACTATTTACAATTCGAAATTCAAGTCAACTCTATACATAATAGGATAAATAGTTTTAAAATCAAGATTGTATTTTATATCTTTATTATTCGAAATCTATTTAAGAAAAAAACAAAGTGAGAATGACTAATAATGTCTGTAAAAATAAAAACGCCCAATTTAGACTCCATCTTCGAAAAGTGGAAACAAACCGCTGCTCGTAAAGACCGAAAAAAGATGGAGAAGCAGTTCGGTACTAAGGGGGCAGTGTTTACTTTAGAGGCAATAAGTGCTGCTGAATATGTAAAAGATACGATGAAAGAAGCAGCAATTTATTTTGCTATTAAGAAGTCTCTTGGTCCTGCTGCTGAAGGAAAGGATGAAAAAACTGTGGTTGCCTCAAAAGTCGCTCGAGGAGAATATTACTCTTTCAAGGGATCTGGACAAATCACCACGGATAATTGGAAGGGCGATGAGCTAGTTCCGATGTATGAAACAATTCAATCAGTTACATGCAAGAAATGCAATGGAAAGGGTTATATAGAAGATAAGTGCAAAACTTGTAATGGAACGGGCAAAATTCAAGAAGATGTGCTCGTATATGTTGGTGAGGAACAAAAGAAAGAAAAAAAGCCCTTTACTTATCCATGTGGTGCTTGTTATGGGACTGGAAATCGAACTGAACATTGTAAGGAATGTGATGGACACAAAAATTTGTATAAATACCAAATTCTTCCTGTTCCTTTTAAAACAGTTGTTACGGGAATCCCTGTACTACATAGTAGCGCTCAAACGAAGTATGAAAAAGAAATGGGTGATGATTTACATAAAATGCTTGAAGACGTAGAAGGAATTAAATTTTCAGATTTCAAGACTTTGGATTCTAAAGCTGAAGCCTCATTAGGTTATTGGAATAAAAATATAAAAAAAACCATATCCTCAGCAGGAAGTGATTTTAAGTCATACGATAAGGATAAAGACGCAAAAATCACAACCCAAATTTACCTTTTTCCGATGATCCAGATGTACTGTGAAACTAAAAAAGGTAGTAAGTTTGAGATTTACTCGATTGGGTCCGACAACAAATTCATGATATATTCTACCTTTTAAAATAACTATTTTTATCCTTTTTTTACTCTAAAATATCATATCTATTAAAAATCTTAATCAAAATTTTTACAAACCATTTTAATTTTGCAGGCATTCTGCTAAAAATGGTATTAAATGACGCTAAATACTCATTTTCTTTGGAATGCAAATTATTCTCGAAATCCGGATAATTAAGACCACCTGTCAACTTCGGAGGCTTTCCAAAACTTTTAACTTTTTTCCAGCCTTGAGAAGGATCTTTCGAAGCTACCCATGACTTATCTGTTTTAATTTGATATATCTCTCCAGTTTTAAATTTAATTTCTCCGTATAAATTAACCATTCCCATTCCACCAATATAATCCGTGTTTTTCAAGAGTATAATGTTGTCTCCCCTCCGTAAAGCCGCTTTAATATCAAAGATTTGTATATTATTTTCAAGCACGACATAGTTGAGTGTATGCCGTGTAATTACCTTACCTATAAAGGATTCGTTGATGTATATCTCACAAAAAGTTCCACCTATGACTTGAATATGGGCATCCTGAATCTCTTCTTCTATTTTTATGCTTTGTTTAAAGGAAATAGTATTATGAGATTTACTTTTTTTATCTTTTATGTAGATTGACTCACTAGGTATGTTTGAATCCTTCCAATCTTTATTTTCTTTTAAATCTTGTATTTTATCTTCATAAAATTGCATTAACCAAAGATACTGTTGTTTAATTGAACTAAATCCATCTGGTTTTGCGATTTTCATCCATAATCGCTCATATTCATCCAAAATATTATTTAACTCATCCCGAATGTTTTTTATATCCTCCATGACAATATTTTTATATTGTGCTTTTGTATGTTTAACGGAAAAATTAGCTAATTTCTTAGAATGGATTCTTTTTATGCAATAAAATCGCATGTGCTTCAAAACAAAAGTAAGAGATTGGATTAGTAGTTGGTTTTTCTGTAGATTACCTATACTTTCATCACATACTTGAATTATTTTATCTAATTCTTTAATTAACTTGTCAAATTGACTCGTTTTCATATTCCGTTGATACTTTCTAGTATTCTTGTTATATGGATGGCTAAAAAAATGATTGTAATAAAATGTAGGTCTTACTCGTAATTTTTTCTTATCTTGAATTATTCTAATTTTGTTAAATATACTTAAAATTTCAATATGTTTTTATCCAAATAGATGAGAAAAAGCTCCTTTCCAAAAATTTAATAAATTAACCGGATTTTTTGAATTCCAACCTACTTCTGCTGAATATGTAAACCCAAAAATTCGGTTCTCTCTTAATTCTTTATTCTTGTAGTCTCCCCAACTTGAGGTAACTTCACCTTCAATTCCCTTTGAGTAACCATATGCAACCAAATTGCCGATATTTTTTTCAAATTTAGTTATTGATGGAAATATTCGATTATAATCACATATTGAAGGGCTTACTACCAATGGGAAGTCAAAATTTTTTAGTTTATCAATAATTGGATGATTTTCCTTAGTTCTATAATTCCAATACATTATTATCATATCTTTTGTAAGACCATCCAAGACTTATTCATATTTATACAAAATATCATGATAAATGATGATTTTTTCATATCCGTGCCTTTTAGCAATATCATAGACTTTTTTGTAATGCCGAACGTAAGCTTCTCCTTTGCCAACTTTGGATATAAACTCATTAGATGCTCCTTTTCCCACATCCCAACTTTCATCAGCAGCTATGTGGAAATATTTTGATGTAAAAACTTCGCTTAATTCTCCTATCATTTCGTTTAATAAATCATAAATTTCATCGTTAGCAATGTTCAAGCTATTAGAAGCAGGAAATTCTCCATATTTCCAATATTTTTCATTATGCAATATATTTTCCCAATGTCCTATCGTTTGAAATATTGGTATAATATCAACAAATCGTTCGTTTGAGAAATTGACTAAATCTTTGATTTCCTCTTTAGTATATGCTCCCCTACCTTTTCCTATCTCGTCGTGATTTTTAAATTGGAACATATCTTGCATATAAACAAGATAATATTGATTTATTTTGAAATGACTCAAAATTTGAACAAAATTTTTTAAATTTGGTATGGTTGGTGCCTGTCCACGCGAAATATCATCAGAGATTCCACGTATTTGTAATAAAGGGTAATCTATGATGATGAATTGATCAACTATAAGTTTATTTTGATGAGCATTTAAAGCTTGGATGAGAGTTTGTGTAGCGTAAAAGAGTCCTTGTACGCATTCTGCTTTAATTAGTAAGCTAGAATTCATAGAAATTATAAGATATCCTTGCTCTTTCATGTTTTTAATATTCAAATCCCTTTCCAAATTGAGATTTGGAAACTCCCTTGAACAGATGGTTAGTGGATCCTCCAAATTATTTATATTTTTTATACTATTGAGGAATTTTTCCTCTAATTTCCGTTCTAAACCAAAAGAAAGTAACTTTTCTTGTAATTGATCTAATATAAATGAGTGATTTTCAGAAATATCTGAATATATTAATGTTTCTTCCACAATTTTATATTTTATATCACCTAATTGTTTAAAATGTCTAGGTTGTGGAAGAAAATTTAATTCCTCTCTACTATTATTAATATTGACAAGTTTTTCTAGGTAGATAAACATAATATGAAATATTGAAAGGATTAAAATAAGGATTTGGAGTTATATCTGATCAATTGATTCCTCAATCAATATTACAAAATTACTCCCTTTAGCATGGTTACCTTTAACTTTATCTTCTACCCAAATTTGACCATTGTACTTTTCAATTAATTTTTTAACTAAGGATAAACCTAATCCCAATCTATTAAAACTCTTAGATTCAATAGTACCTCTTTGAAAAATTGTTGTTTTCTGAGCATCTGATATTCCTAATCCATTATCAACAAACTGAATTTGAATAAGTGGCTTTCCATCTTTCTCTTTCTTATCAATTACAACATCAATTTCTACTGATTTACTCTTATTATGTTTAACAGCGTTATATATGATATTTTGTAATACGTCTAATAATAAATCACTTGCTCTTACGAAAATCTCGTCAGAAGGTGAATTTAATTGGAAATTGAATTTTTTTTTTGGAAAAGTTTTACGGACTCTTTTAACGGCTTTTCTTATAAAATCGCACGTATTTATGGCAAATAAATCCTTCTCTCTATCATCAATGGATGATATCTTTCTTATGTTTGATACTAAATTTGCCCCACGATTTACTTGATTTTCAATGATATCGTAAAGTTTTTCTAAATTGGAGGAGTCGTTTTCTTGTATGCGACATAATTCTGCTGAAGATAATATACCCTGCAAAATATTGCTAACATCATGAGCAAATACATCTTTATAAAATTCTGCTCTATTAAACGCTTCTCTATATTTTTTCTCAGAATTCTTCAAAGCTATCTCAGCATCTACCCGTTTAGTTATATCTTCATAAGTACATAGTATTCCAACAACATCCCCTCTAGAATTGTGTAATGGTATTTTGTTAGTATCCAACCACGCTTGTTTCCCATCTGCTTGTAATTGAGGTTCTATAATATGATATTCTGGTTTATCGGTATCCATTACTAATTGATCAATTTCATAAAATGATTCTGATTCACTTATTTTCCATGGAAGTTCATAATCAGATTTCCCGATAATAATCGTTGGGTCATCGAGTCCGGCAACTCTTGCAAAATTTTGATTACTTCCTAAATATATTGAATTATTATCCTTCCAAGAGATTAATTGAGGAATATTATCCATTACGAGCTGAAACATCTGTTTACTCTTTCTAAGATCTTTTTCAATCATTTTCTGATCAGTAATATCTCTCATAATCCCAAGTAAAAAATCTAAACCTCCCTTTTTATCTTGAATTATGCTTAAACTCAATTCCCCTGTAAAAATTGCTCCATCTTTTTTCAAGAATTTAAATTCTTCCATTTTGATGAATTTATTTTCTCTTATTTTGTTGATTTGGTTTAAGAAGGCGTTTTTATCTTTATCAATGATGTAATCGATTAATTTCTTCCCTTTAAAAAGTTCAGTGTTTTCTTCACCAAATAAAATAAAACAATTATCAGAAACTTCAATTATTCTTCCATCTAAATCCAAAATTAGTACGTAGTCGGGGTAATTCCTCATTAAGTTATCATAGAGGATTTTGTTAATCTTATCGTTAATTATATCCTTCATATTATCATCAAAAATATTCAGTTTAAGACGAATTTTAAAAGTAATTTGAATTTATAAATTCTTTTGCTTAATAACAAATGTATAAACGACAATGAATACTATTAGAAAGCTTAAAAACACAAAATATAAACTCATTTTCTCAAACACCTGCTATTGTTATTAATGATTGATTTGAATTTAATTCATCAAGTAAATTTTCTAATAATTCTTCGAAATTATGGATATTTAAATCAAGGAGTCGTTTTCTAAGAGAATTTTGTATGACTTCGACTAATTTCTCATAATTTAATTTATCAATTGGATGAAAAGGTCCTAATTCATCCTTTATTGCTAGCTTAATTAGTCCCCGACCCGCTGGAAGGCTTAATTCAATACTCTCAGATAATTTACTTCCAAGATATTTGATGATTTCCATAATTTCTTAAATTTTAAATCTATACTCAAATACACTAGATATTGTTTTTAATGATGTTAATCAATTATTTTGTAAAACGTCTTATTCTTATATAAGAAATAGTTTAGATATTTATTATTAAGTCTTTAGAAAAAATAAATAAATACCAATAATCTTATTAAAACTTATTTTTTTATTCTTATTAGTAAGGCGTAAATAATGAATGAAAGTAAACTGATTAAAAAAAAAAAGTTCCGAGGATATTATTTCCCTACTGATGCTATTTCACTTTCAATTACTGCCATATTTGCAGCGTTAGCATGTGTTTTAACGATGACAGTATCAATTCCCGTTCCTGCTACGGGAGGATACATAAATATTGGAGATTTAGGAGTAATGCTAGCAGGATTAATTTTTGGACCTCTTATTGGTTTTATATCTGGAGGAGTTGGTTCAGCATTAGCTGATATTTTTATAGGTTATCCTAGCTGGGCTATCTGGACTTTTTTAGTAAAAGGATTAGAAGGTTTTGTAGTTGGATTAATAGCAAATCCTCGCATTTTTCACGGAAAACGTACATATAAAGATATACTAGCAGTAATTGCCGGTGGTCTATTAATGGTACTCGGTTATTTTATTGTTGAGTTATTAGTGTTTAATTTTGGAATTGTAGCTTCTTTAATTGAAGTTCCTGGAAACCTTTTTCAATTCATATTTGGAGCAATTGGGTCTATATTACTCATAGTAATTTTAAGAATTAGCATTTTAAACGCCAATCCTCAAACATTCGAGAGAATATTTGTTATTGAAGATAGAAGAGAGCAAACATAATAATATCAATGAAAAGAGCTTATTATAGGTAGTTTTAATTCTTAATGTTTATGATTATGAGTTTCAACTTCATCTTCAACAGCGCATAAACCACATTCCCCTTCAATATCGGCTTTTTTACATGTTTCACAAACATCTACATGTTTAGAGCCAACCGCTTTACCAGCGCGACGTTTTGGAGAAAGTATCATTGAAATTACAA
>DAOUVJ010000199.1 GCA_030667705.1 Promethearchaeota archaeon
AATAATCCTAGATTTAAAGATCTCTGTAATTAAGTCGTTTTTATCGGTTTTAGCAATATTATACAATTTAACATTAACTTTCTTATCAATTTCACGAATTCCTTTTGTAATTGCTTCGGCCATTCTTTTTGTTCCATCCCACATAGTATCGTATAATATTGTAATTTGGTTTTCTTGGTAATCGTTAGCCCAAGTTAAATATTTTTCTACGATTTGAGTTGGATTGTCTCTCCAAATAACGCCATGACTAGTAGCAATGATATCAATAGGGATTTTTAGACTTAAAACCTCGTTTATTTTTTTATCAACAAACGCGCTGAAAGGTGTGAGAATATTAGCGTAATATTTTATGCATTCCGTATAGAGTTCTTCTTGATCAACGAGATCGTTATACATGAATTCAGTGGCGTAATGCTGACCAAACGCATCGTTACTGAACAGGATGTTGTCTCCCGTTAGATAACATGCCATGCTGTCAGGCCAATGAAGCATTTTCATTTCTACAAAAATTAATTGTTTACCATTTCCTATATCTAATGTATCTCCTGTTTTTACTACATGAAAATTCCAATCCTTATGATAATGTCCCTTTATTGACTTTACTCCATTTGCAGTGCAATATATTGGCGTTTCTGGTATTTTATCCATGAGTTCTGGAAGACCTCCGCTATGATCAATCTCCGCGTGATTTGCGATAACGTAGTCAATCTTATTTAAATCAATTTCTTTAGATAGATTCTCAACAAATTCTTTCGAAAAAGGTTTCCAAACAGTATCAATTAGTACAATTTTTTCTTCTTTAATTAAGTAGGAATTGTAAGTAGAACCACGATTGGTGGAATATTCGTCTCCATGGAATTTTCTGAGTTCCCAATCTGTTTTACCGACCCAATAAACATTGTTTTTTATTTTAAAGCTCATTTAAATCACCCAAATAATTTATTATTATTATTATTATTTAATTAACGATATTTTTCTTCCTTTAAAAGTAGCGTCTCGATAAAATATTAGTATTAATAAACGATAATATGAAATAAATAAGTCATTTCACTTTCATTTTGTATAAAACGAGTAAACACGAAGATAAGGTGTTTTTAATGTCCAAAGTGCCAATATTCTACTTTAAATTGTTTGTTTATCTCTTTAATAACACTATAATGAGCTTTATCTGATGTGATTACTGTTATATTTCGTGATATTGCAATCGCGCCATTTAACGCATCTATTATCGGAATTGGTTTTCCATTCACTCTTAATAAATGAAACAAATTACCTAAAATTTTGGCATCATCAACTGATAAAGAAAGGATTCGCTTTTGATATTCTAGCTTTTTTACCATCCTATTAAAGAGTGCTTTTTGAAGTTCCAACTTTTTTGGATACTTTTTTTTAAAATCTTGGTCGTAAAAACCAACATATATTTCAGAAAGCGAGTATGTTGTTAAATATATCGGTTGACTTTTCTCCGAAATTTTTTTATATTTGTTAATAATTTCTTCTTTATTTCTCAAAATTCCGATAATAATATTCGTATCAACTATATACATCGCTATTCTTCTCTAATATCTTCATTTGTTAAATGAGACTGACGATGATTTTGAATAAAATTTTCAATTTCTTCCCAAAATTCCTCATCCTCACTGAAAATCCCTGAAAATTCTAAAAGAGGATCATTCAATACTGGATTTTGCAAATTACAGAGACGAACGATTAAATCGGAATATGTTTCGCTTTTCTTTTTTAATTTTTTTAACTCTCTATATGAGTTTTCGTTTAATGAAATAGTTCTTTGAGTCATCATTAATTATGTACAATTTTAATTATAAATAGTTAACTATTTACTACTATTTACTACTATTTAATAAAGTTTGACCATAAAACGGTATAACACGGAAACACTAAGCCATTTCAGGTTCATTTTGACAAAAAAGTAAAGTTAAAATAAATCATTATCAAAATTAGACTTACATCGAAATCTATCTTAATTAATAAAATAATAGGTGATGATAATAAGGAAAATTTTTTTTTTAATGTTAACCTTGATTTTTTTATCCACGAAAAGACTGAAAGGCTGCTAGATTTAAAAAATAAAAATTAAGTTATATGTATAGAATCCATTTTAAAGGTTTATTTAGTTCGCTTCTGCCCTTCCAAACAATAATATCATCTTTGATGGTGAGTTCCTGTTCAATACCATTTACTTCTAATTTAGAAATATCTTTAATTTCACTTTCCTTCAGAGAAATTGAAATTTCCCAAATTCCTTCCTTTATTGGAGCATACCATCCAGAATAGCGATCTTTTGATTTTGTAAACCCAAATAATTTAGAAGAAAATTCATATTGTTCTTTTGGTAAATTAGGAATTATGTTGAGTCCATTTTTAGTAAAATTTACTCCAATTAACTTTAATATCGTGTATAATGGCCATGCGTGAGGATGCAAATTAAAAACGGGAAAGTCTGTCCATGCTACACCAATAATCCCCAAAGCCTTATCATCATCATCTATATGCTTATCAGTAAGAAGAGATTCATTAAAAACTGTATGACCGTGATATTTAGA
The DNA here is from genome assembly GCA_030667705.1 of Promethearchaeota archaeon. GTDB lineage: Archaea > Asgardarchaeota > Lokiarchaeia > Sigyniarchaeales > SOKP01 > SOKP01. Next base: position 2,565 of record DAOUVJ010000199.1, read on the forward strand.
GAAGTCCGAATTATAATTATCAGGTCCACTCCAGATTCCATACCATATTTCTGGAAAATTTTCAGCATGTAAAGCGAGAGAATTTTTTTTCCATTCATCCCAAGCCATTTCACTATCTACAAGAGATAAAGCCCAAACAAGTGTACCATTGATCGAGGGCCATATCCCCGCGTTAAGTCCTTGACCTCTTTTTCGAACAAAAGATTCGAATCCTTTGCTTTGGAGTTTAGCACCAATTTTGGAAGGTTGACGAAGTAATTCATCAATATTCTTTACGAGAATCGATTTTTGTTCTTGATCGGCCGCTTCGCCAATAATTGCCCAAGGTTGAGGCTCTAACCACATTTGGTCATCTCCAACCCATCCTAATTCTTCAGATAGCCACGCTCGTCTAAACCAATTACCATTCCACTGAGAATGTACCGCATTACGTTGAATTTGTGAATAATTTAGTGCATGTTCGCCTATCTTATTATCACCAATAAAAATTAACATTTCAGAATACAATTTTAGCGTGTATGATGCCATTGCGGCATTTAAAACACTTTCAGCTTCTTTTTTAATCAATTCATGCTTTTCTGGAGGAATATTTCCAAGAATAACCCCATCATTCCAATCACCATTTGATAACTTCTGAAGGTCATGTCGTCCAATTCCTGTTCCCTTTACAAAATGCCAATAACATCGTGCTAAAATTTCACGGATTGTGGCAGTTTCAGCTTTCGGGCCATAAACAGGATAAATTGAGATTATCTCGTCGAGAAACTCCGTATCTCTGGTTGCAAGAACATATTCACTAGTTAACCATAATAACCACATTTCTTGATCGCTAGGTTTAATTGGTAGAGGTATTAACTGACCACTTCCAGTAATGCCATAAGGGATTTCACCATCCTTAAAAGTGGTTTTCAACGTGTATCTTATAATATTCTTAACTATATCTGGGTTAACATAAATAAAAGGGAGAGCATGTTGTAAAGGATCACGTGCTGCACCTTGGAAACCAATGATATACTGATACACATGTCCCTGAGAAAGGATATGTTCTTTAAAATAGCTGTCATAGGTCATAGCACCTCTTAAATAATAATAATGCCAAAAAATTTCCCGATTTACCCAAGGCTCATCCTTAATCCTAAATTTAATTCTTTCCTTTTTCCATTGTTCACAAGATTTTTTGAATGTGTTAACAGCATCTTTTTTATATTTATTTACAAGACTTTCTATTTCAAATCCTTCTGGTATATATCCATATAAAAAATAGATCGTTCGAGTTTGTCCTGGTTGTAAATGGATTTTTTGCCCAAGAATCATTGCGCTTTCTTCTCCAGAAGCAGAGAGATCACTAGTCAAATTACCTTTAAGCATGTCAGGTGATTCTACTCCTCCTTTTCCAAAAAATCGAAAACCATCCGTGAAAATTATATCGGGTTGATCATTTAATGAGACCAAAAATGTCATGGGAGGGTTATTATCTTCAAATTCAGGTTTGGGATAAGGGATTTTTTTATCCTCTTTATTATCTTCTAAGATTTTTATTTCCTTAATCCCCAAACCTTTCATAATAGTTTCGAATTTGTGCATAAATTTTTTACTGAATTCTCGGCGAATGGTAGCAGGATGTCTTGGATCCTGTTTTGTAATAAAAGCTAAATAAGCTTTTGCTGAAAATTGATATGTATTGCATCCCCAATACTCAAACCACTTTAGATCAATTTCCTCATCTTGATTATTAGTAATTGTGATTTGAGAGATTAAAACGGGATCATCCCCAAATGGAGCAAATACAATTTGATCAATATTATAATTAGTTGCTTGTACTTTTTTACGCATATAACCAATTCCAAAGAATCTTTCAAAAGATCTTCCATCCCCTAAATAATATGTACTTAAAACTGTATCTTTATCTTTTAAGTATCCAAATCCTCCAGCATAATAGCCATGCTTAGGATTATATTCATTTAAATATTTGGGACTCCCTTCATCTTGTCTTACTTGAACATAACCATAATTTGATGAAACTGCTACCAACCTATCGTTACCGACTTGATGCAAATGTTCTGTTTCTGAACGCCACTCTTCATGCATTGGAGTAATCGCTTTAGGATCATTTATTTGGTCACATGTATAGCGATAACCGGGCAATCCAAATTCATCTTCAACCCATTCTCCAAAGTAGCCAGAACCAAATGATTTTTTTTTCAATTTAATTTAAACCGCCATTAAACATTAAAATTCTGATAATTCTGAACTAAGTTGTTAATTTTTAATATATTAATATGATTATTAATTTTATTATGATTTTCAATACAAATAATTATTAATATAATAACCTATATTTTCTTCTTATTAATATCTAAATTGAATAGTTTATTATTCGGGGATGTCAAAAATTAGCGAAAAAATGAATGTTTTATTCATAATGACAGATCAACAGCGAGCAGACCACATGGGGTGTGCTGGAAATTCCATTTTAAAAACACCTAATCTAGATAAATTAGCGAGTGAGGGTGTTCGATTCACTAACGCATTTTGCACCAGCCCATATTGCATGCCTAATAGAGCAACATTGCTCACAGGATTATATCCTAACGTTCATGGTGTAAGGAGTAATGGCATGAGATTATCTGAGGATATTCCTACAATAACAGAAACTTTAGGAAAAGCGGGATGGAGAACTGCTGCTTTTGGAAAATTACACCATCAATTTAATACACTGCCATTTCGAACGGAATATAAATCTACAGAATCCTTTCAGGACTGGGTATTTCCATCAGATAAATTTTGCCCCGTGAGAGAAAATTTTCCTATTCCATACTATGGATACCAAGAGGTTGAAACTGTTTTAGGTCATGGAGCCTGTTTAGCAGGACATTATTTAGATTGGCTGGAAGAGAGAGCACCCCACCTTGCTGAAAATATGAGAAAAAGATGGAAGAATTTAGCTAACACTCCAGTGGAG
>DAOUVJ010000057.1 GCA_030667705.1 Promethearchaeota archaeon
GGAGAATAATGTAGATATCTTTCAGTTAGCAACTCATGGATTTAATACCCTAAATAAATATGAATCTACTTTAAAGTGCGCAGAATTTTTTTTTGGTCTAAATGAATATCTTACCATCGAAATAGAAGAAAATTCAATAAAAAATAGTGAAATCGGAAGTGATGAGGGAGGTTCAATACGGGCAATAGGACGAAATGGTTCTCTTGGTTTCTCCTTCACAAATCGATTGAATAATAAATCCGTAGATCAGATGGTTGAAAATTCCATCAAAATGATGCATTCAGGAACAGAAGATTTAGATTTTATCGACCTTCCACAACCTTTTGAAACTTATCCAAATGTAAAATATATGTATGATACTAATGTTCAATCATTATCAATTGATGACTCTATCAATTATGTAACAGAATTAATAAGAACATGTGATGAAGATGAAATGGCTATTTCTCAATCAGCAAATTTTACAGCAAGTACATCTAAAAATATTATTCTTAACTCTAATGGGTTAGAAGTTGAAGGTGAAGAAACAATTTGTTCAATTTCCTCTCATATAATTGTTAAAGACAAACTTAAGGATCAAACGTCATTTGGTTTTGAATATCAAACAGAACGTTTCTTAAAAAACCTCAATCCAACACTAGTGATAAATACCGCTTTAGATAAAGCCAAACAGAATTTGAATCGTATTAAAATAAAATCAATGAGATCTCCTATTATTTTAACTCCAAGAGGAGTTATTAGTTTAATTTTAAAACCTATTGCTGCCGCTATTAATGCTGAGGCTTTCCAATATAAACGAACATTTCTTGTAGATAAAAGAAACGAAAAAATAGGTTGTGATCAAATTACTATAAAAGATGATGGGCTAATCAATGGAGCAGTCGGATCCGCGATTTTCGACGCTGAAGGTGTTCCTTGTCAAAATACAAAAATTATTGAAAATGGAGTTTTCTTAAACCAAGGATTATTACATAACAGCTACACTGCTGGGAAAGAAGGAGTGGAAAGCACGGGAAATGCCTCAAGGCATTCTTATTCCTCAACTCCTTCAATAGGAATTTCAAATTTCATCTTATCGCCAGGAAAAATAGCAAAAAATGAACTCATTGAAGATATAAAAAAAGGAATATTACTTGATTACACAGGAGATAGACCTAACATATCAACTGGTGATTTTTCAGGACTCATTCTCCATGGAAATATTATAGAGAATGGTGAAATAGGACATGCTCTAAATGAAACAATGATAGGAATCAATTTATTGGAATTATTCAAGAAAATTGAAAACATATCTTCTGAATATAAAACTTATGGATCATATCAAGCTCCATATTTACAAGTTAACGATGTTCAAATTATTGGGAGCCGTACTTAGAATGTCACGTTTAAATTTAACCAGAGAATCTCCCAAAACACTTCTTTTAGGTCTGGTTTAATTTCCCAGAGCTCCATTATGATACTATTATTTACTCCTGGTACCGAAAATGATACATTTAACATATCAGATATCCATCTAACACCGTGATTGATCTTCACATTTGTGATGTTTAAATATGAAGTAGCATGTTCAGAACCTAAAGAACTCTTTATAGTTTCATTATCCCCTTTCAAAATTTCTAAACGAAAAGTAAATTCTCTATTTAACTGATTTTCAACAATTACATAAAAAGAAGCATTTTCTCCCACTGAAAGTTCAGTTGGATAATCGTCTAATTTCATTTCAGAATTTAAAACTCCAAAGGAGATAAAACCGGGGGCCGGGTTTAACACGTAATACAAAATAAACCCAGATATTACCACTATTCCTATGATTAATAGAATTTTCAATAATTTATCAAACTCTAATCCGCTTGATATATCTTCTTTTCTATTTGTTGGTTTAATGGTATTAATCATTATCCTTGAACCATAAAATTGTTTTTTCTAATGCTTCTTTTAATGATGTCTTAGGTTCCCAATTTAATATTTTTTTTGCTTTACTAATATCAGGACTTCGACGTACGGGATCATCAATAGGTAAGGATTTAAAGATAATTTTTGATTTTGAATTGGTCAAATCTCTTATTAAATTTGCTAATTCAAGTATAGTATATTCTTTTTCAGTACCTAAATTAATAACTTCCCCAATTGCTTCTTCATTATAAACAAATTTTAAAATCCCTTCAATTTCATCAACTACATACGTGAACGATCTCGTTTGGGAGCCATTACCAAAAACTGTTATATTCTCATCATTTAGAGCTTGATGAATAAAATTAGGAACTACTCTTCCAAATTCTGGACCGTGGCGTATGCGAGGCCCAGAAGTATTAAAAATCCTCACTATTTTTGTTCTTATATTATGCTGCAATTCATAAGCTTTGACGAAAGCTTCTCCCGCACGTTTTGATTCATCGTAACAACTTCTGGGACCTACAGGGTTCACATTCCCGAAATAGCTCTCAGGAGTGGGAATCGCTTCATCGGGGGGATTTCCGTATGTTTCTGATGTACTTGTATAAAAAAATAATGCATTATGTGCCTTGGCAATTCCTAATGCGTTCATTGTTCCTAAAGTGTTGCTTTTTAAAATTGAAATTGGATGCTTCTTAAATTCAAATGGCGAAGCTCTGCTAGCCATGTGCAAAACTATATCAATTTTTTTAATATCTCCAACGCAAACACTATTAGGATAATTACTGAAACCAAAATATATGGGTTTAGAGATATCATGATTAATAAATCGGAAGTTCTCTTTATCCATGAGATGCATAATATTGCTAAAAGAACCGGAACTCAAATTATCTATACATACACATCGTGCCCCTTGTTTGATTAAGACGTCACAAACCCAAGAGCCTAAAAAACCGGCACCACCACTTACTAAAATTATTTTATCTTTAAACGAGATGCTTTCCTTTTCAAGACGATTAATAATTTCATTTATATCATCTTTTATCTGATAAATCATATTTTATCAACGCAATTAATATCTAATTAATATCTTAATAAAATTGTTGTCGTATTATTAAATTTATCAATCAAAACCAACCTCTTAAGAAAGATTACATATTAAAGAAATAGCGTTAGTAATTAACCTAAATTCGTTTTTTTCCGCAAAATTGGCAATATTTTAATTCGAGAGGGTAAAATTTTCCACAATTAACACATTTTTTCAATGAAGTTTTTAATATTTCGCGACCAAGAGCCTCAAATACCGATTCAACGTTTTCACCTGTTTTAGATGATACTCCAATAATTTCCCCTTGGAATTTATGCTTTTCAAAGAATTTTTTAGCATCTTCTCGTTTAATTTCTCTCTGATCTTCCAAGTCAATCTTTGCTTCAATAAGTATCTTAGTTTTGGGGCTATTGGGAACTGAGGTGATTACTTTTATCCAATCATATAGGTCTTCTAAAGACTCTCGGTTAGTAAGGTCATACAAAACTAAAGCACCTGAAGCACCTGATACATAGGAAGGAATTAATTGCCTAAATTTTTTCTCGCCAGCGAAGTCCCAAATATTCAGGAGGAGCTCCGTACCATCTACAACAACCTTCTTTGTTTCAAAATCCACTCCTATTGTCGATAAGGTTGATTTATCGAATTTACCCGTTGCGTATCGCCTTATGAGGGAGGTCTTCCCTACATCTTACTAAATAACCGAGATATTCGGAATATAACTTATCTTTTAGCTCCGGCGACTATAACTTTAAATTTTATAATTTTAACTTCACCAGTTATTATTATTAATTATTCTTATTTGTGATATAGAATTCAATTCAGTTACAATATATTATAAATTGATATGGTTAAATATTTTTATATAGTCAAAAAGTATCCAAAAATGTTCTATTTCCTAAAACTCTTTATCATATTCATATCTACTTATTCTAAAAATTTCTTCTGCAATTTTCTTTCCAATCTTTTCAGTTTTCAATAATTCATCTATTTCGGCATTAAAGATCTTATGAAGTGATTTAAATTCCATTAAAAGTTTTTTAGCTCGTAAAGCATTAATACCGGGAATTCCGGCAATAATGAATTCTAATAATTCAGAATCTTCGAAGGGTTTCTTTTCAAATCTAATTTTAAAATCACCTTTAGAGGTAACTTGTGCTTTTTTCGCTAAATGATAAATAAACAACGAGGTTTCATTGGTATCGGCTGTTCGATAAACATTTATTCCTAAATTCAGAATTATTGATGAGATAGCTCCATATAAAGCGCTTTGGTGGATGGTGCTTGTAAAAAGGTCCCCTTCGAGAATTAGTATGGGTTTTTTAAAGAGCTTCTTTAGTTCAAATAATTCTTTAAACAACCTTCCGTCCTTAATTGAATCGGTAAAATCTTGAGCTGCTTTCCTTTCAATTCCCGAAGTTTCAGAAATAATATAATCTGCGACGGGTAACTGCTCTAATTTAATTTCAACATCCATTAGAGAAAGTTTTCTTACTACAGGGGATTTAGTTTCCCTATTATCACAAATAATGATTACTTTATCATTTTTTTCTTGAAATCTATCCTTTAAATTGATTTTGTTTTCTGAATTGGAAATATCAGGTGTGTTTATATATTGAGTTAGACTTGCCTGTTCTTTAGGAAGAGAATCAGAGTCCTTGAGCTTCTTTAAATTTCTATTCATGCTCTCTTCTTTGCGTTTTTCTGCCCAATAATATCCTTCATCTCTTGTACCTTTAGCCATTAAAATTATAACCTTCCCTTCTTTTTTCCTCCCCGTCCGACCTCTCCGTTGAATCGACCTAACAGCACTAGGAACAACGTCATAAAAAACTACCATGTCACATTCTGCTATATCTAGACCTTCTTCTGCTACACTTGTCCCTATTAAAGTGTTATAAGTACCTTCTTTAAAATCTTGTAATAATTTTATCTGTTGTTTTTGCGTTAGACCTTTATCTGTATTACTTGAGCGTTGACCTACAAACTTGTGTGTTTTTATCTCAGGATCGCTTTTAAGATAGTGTACTATATTTTTTACTGAATCTCGATAATGGCAAAACACTAATATCCTTGATTCTTGATTTTCAATTATTTGATCATGTAATATTTCTTTCAATTTTTTTAATTTTGGATGCACCAATCCTTTTTCTTGAACAAGATCCACTAATTCTATAACTCTTTTAAAATCATAATCCGAAAATAATTCGATTAATGATTTATTCGCAGTTCTTGATTTTATTTTTGCTATATTCTTATCCATATAGGCTTTAAGAGCATTAACTCCTTGAGTTTCAATCAATTCATCGATATGCGATAATCTAATGGCATTAGCATTATATTTTTTTGCCATGAACATCTCATATTTGACATCATCATCTCTCGCTGAAGAAATTCTCTTGTTTATCAATTTGTCTATTTTTAATAGATCTTTACGAGAAACCTTGTTTACATCAGAAGAGTTCAATAAATCCGATTTTTTAAGAAATTTATATACTGTTTTCAACTTATCAATGACGAGTTTCTTAATTTCTAAATATTCAGGCGGTAAAGAAATTTTAATCCACTCTTTATCTACTTTATGAATGTAAGGTTTCACATCTCTGTCAGAGTCAGTACGAATCTCAATATGGTCGATAAAAAGGTTTGTCTTAATTTCATTTATTTTTAATTCAGTTGATCCAGGACTCGCAGTTAAACCTAAAATCTGGGGTGATTCCGATAATTCCATGTATTTCTGCGCAATATAACAATAAGCGTAATCACCAATTGCACGATGGCATTCATCAAAAATTATCAACACGACGTCTTGAATTGAATATAGGTTAGAAATTAAGTCATTTTGTAGAACTTGCGGAGTCATGAAAGCAACTTTAATGTCGTTCCACAACATTTTTCTTTTATCAGGAGGAGTAGATCCAGTGATGGATTGCATCATTTCAGAATCAATATTTGTCAATTCCAAGAAAGAATTAAAATGTTGTTCCACTAATGGTTTAGTTGGCGCTAAAAAAACAATCTTGGAATTTGGAATTTCAGAAAGGCGATGCATGGCCAACATGAGAGCCACTATTGTCTTTCCTAATCCCGTTGGAATCACAACGAGACAATTTTTATTCAAGCAATTAATAAAGATATTCTCTTGATAAGCACGTCTAAGGACTGTATTCTCTTTCAAAAGAGGATGAGATACATATATATTAGATAAAATTATCACCAATATTGATTATTCCAAGCAGTTTCTAGATTGATTTATTTTGTCGATCTAATATAGATAGTGAATCTAGAGAATCTCTTAAATTCGATTAATAACTTTTTAATAAATAGCATAATCACATTTGTTCTAAAACAAAAAAAAAAAATGGACGGATGGTTTAGCCTGGTGAAGCAGATGGAAATTTACTCTCTTTTCAGCTGAAATATTTCTTTGAACTTACTATAGAAGCGTTCAAAATTCGGATTAAGATTTTTTCGAATGCCATGTCCTTTAATTATAAAACTTTTTCCATTCTTTAGAGTAATGGTGATACTCTGCGAACCATTTCTAATTTTCCCGGTACTTTTTTTTTTATCTCCATACTTTACTTCAGCAATCTCTTCATAACGTACCATTTGTTTATTTATTAAAAGCCCCTCAAGTTTGAGAACAGTACTCATATAATAATTATAAAATCTTAATTTACCTATTTCCCCAATACATAAATCTTTACCCATTGTTCCCTCAACTCCTTTTATAATGTTAAACTTAAAAATATAAATTTTATTAATACATCTTTTACTTATTTTAAAGTATATCTGATTTGATAAAAGAGCGTGTTATCTGCTAACTCTATCAAAATTTTTTCTTAATAAGATTTAGTTGTCAGATTAATTATCTTTTTTTGAATTTAACTTCAATTTCCCATTGATTTAAGGTAAAATTGATGTTTTTCTTTTTGGAAAATTTTTTAATGAGTATTCCCAATACTACTATAATCACATTTTTAACAAAAAAAAAGCGCACAAGTGGTTTAGCCTGGTATAACGACACTTTCTAACGTGTTATTTTGGAAAGCGTTAAACGCTCACACCGTGTATATATTGAATAAATAATTCAGTATAAACGAAGGTCGGGGGTTCAAATATCAAAAAAATTCTTCTTGTTAGAATATCTCCCTCCTTGTGCACCATTTTTTTTAAATAATATGATTTCCTCTTCTCTAAATCATTAATCATAATCAAAAAAGTTTTATTCCATGGAATATTTAATCAACTAATTACTTCTTTTTATGTGCATTATGTCATCTTTTATAGAATCTCGTGAATTAAGAAATAAATATAGAGAAGTCAAAAAATATGTTAAGATCGGTTCAATCTTTCTCACAAGATATGAAAGAGCTCGAATTGTCGGCGCTAGAGCCCTACAAATAAGTTTTGGTGCTCCTATATTGATAAAAAAACCTAAAAACCTTATAGATCCTATTAAAATTGCTTTAACCGAATTGAAAGCTAAAATTCTACCATTAACTTTAAGACGTGAAATGCCTAATGGAGAATATCAAGATATTCCGATAGATAAATTAATTTTGAAAAAGGATTGATTTAGAAATCACTGGACTCGATAATTTCCACGTTCAGTGAGAAAATAAACTTCATTATCTCCTACTTTCTCTGATTTGACATAATCTTTTAAAATTAGACTTTCCAATAATTTCTCTAATTCTGCTTTCTTGAGGGGTTCGATTCCTAAAGGTACTCTACTTTGATTAACCACGATCGCAATACGGGTTAAAAACAATCTTTTTCCACTGAAAGACTCAAGTAACGTAATCTCATCATTGGAAAGGATCTCAAATTTATCATGTTCAATAAATTGGTCTCGCAAAGTCTGAGCTAGATTTAATGTTTCTTGACTCACCTCTTGCTTTTTCACTTCTACATGTGATAACTGAACTAAATCTTTCGCTACCGCTTTGTTCTTCCCTTCAACAGCTTTTGCTATGTATTCCCTGATTTTTTCCTTTTCATCTTGCTCTTTTCTTGAAGGCTCAGTATCTTTTTCATCTTTCATAATATTACCATAAGGAATTTAATTATAAATATTTTTATTCACCTAATGAAAAAGGTTATCGAGATAAAAAATGGTGAAAAAATACTCATTCGTCATGTTAAAGAATCAGATACCGATGGAGTCTGGAACAATTTTAATGAAGTAGTTGATGAAGGAATTTATCTGCCCGTATTTTTTCCCGTTAGATCTCAGTTTGAAAAACAGTCTTGGTATGATACATTAAAACGCAACAAAGAAATCTGTATTGTAGCAATTAATCCCCAATTAAAGGGTCCGCAAGCTGTCATCGGGCAATGTGAGATATCTAATCTGGAATGGGATGCTGCTAATCACGTAGGAAGATTAGGAATCATTGTTAAAAACGCTTATAGAGATCTAGGAATTGGATACCTTCTAATTGATACTGCGATAAGGGAATCGAAAAAATTAAATTATAAGGAGAAAATAATCCTTTCAAGCTTCTTGAATAATGAAAGGGCACTTAACCTTTACCAAAAAATTGGGTTTAAAAAAATTGGTGTGAGAAAGAAACAATTCTACATGGAAAGTAAATATTTTGATGAAATTTTAATGGATCTATGGATCGATGACTATTTAAAAACGTCTAAACCATAATGGATAGAATTAAGGAAATCTAGATCTCTTTCGATATACTAATAAACTGTTGGGGCTTAATGGATTATTATTTAAAAAAACAAAATTTAAACACTTCATGTTTTTAACACGTTCTTCGCTAAATTCTGATATCTTATTGTTATCAAGAAATAAAATTATCAAATTTTCTAAATTCTCTAATCCTTCAAATTTCTCAATTTGATTACCATCTATAAATAGTTCTTGGAGTTCTAAAAGATGATCTAATCCTTCTATCTTCTTGATTCTGTTATTGGAAATCTCTAATTTCGTGAGGTTTGCAAGATCTTCAAGATTTTCTATTCTCACTATGGAATTATTAGATAAATTAAGTACCTTTAATCTAGTTAAACCTCTTAAATTAGCTATATTAGTAAGCTTGTTATCATTAATATATAAAGAAGTTAATCTTCTCAGATTTTGCAATCCTGATATCTTTTCAATTATATTTGCAGATAAATTCAAGAGAGTTAAGCTCTCTAATTCTTTAATATTGTGTATTTCCTTTAATAAATTATTATTAAGGTTTAGAACCGTTAATTTTTTTAAATTATTAAGGTTCTCAATATGATTTATCTGGTTATGGTCAAGATATAATTTTCTAAGGTTTCGTAAATGCTGGAGATTCTTGATCTTCTTAAGTTTATTAGAAGAAAGATATAACTCTTCTAAATCAATCAAAGATTTAGGGATTTTTATCTCGGTAATATTATTGGAAGATAAGTTTAAAATCTTTAAATTTCTTAAATTTTCTATATCTTCAATCGTTGTTATGTGATTATTCTTAAGCAAAAAATGTTCTAAATGCGTTAATCTTGTTAATCCTTGAATCTGAGTGATTCTTGATAATCCTGCACTCTCAACATTAAGAAGAATAATGAATCCATCTCTCATGACTACATAAAAATTGCATTGATTTACATAAAAATCATGTAAAATAAGATTATAACAATATTCTAAAATATCTATAGTTAAAGTCTCATCTTGTAGATCTAAAAAATTATTGGGAACCTGTCCAGTTATCTGGTTATGCTCTAATCTAAAGAAATCCTCTAGAAATTCGAAAATAATTCTCTTTGTTCTCTTAGAATCTATAATATATAATGATTCAATAGCAAGAAACTTCAGATCAATATTACATTCTTTTCTAAGAGTAAAAGATAGTAACGGGACGAGTCTATCATGGTTAGAATAGTTAGCTGTTAAGATCTTACCTGTTGTAAAACGAATCTCATGATTCTCATCTGATAGAAATAATTGTTCAAAAAAATTAAAATTTCTATGATTATCAATACTAGCAAATAGATTTAAAGCATCCTCTCTTGAAGCTTGATCAGTGGAACTAATAATCCATTCACTTAGAAGGTTTCTCGCTTCGGTCTCTCCTAACTGATCAAGGTTATCTTTAATGAAAGTCGGATCCATAACTATAGCTCGTGGTGAATGGATTGTAATAAGGATAAATTGATCTTCATCATTAAAAAAAGTTCAAGTATTAAAATTTGAAAAATAAAATCAAATTACTCCGTATTCAGGTATAAATATATTCTTTAACAGATTGGTCCTCATCTAAGAATTCAACAAGAGCTTTCTCAAATAAATCTTGTGTCACTTCCGTCTTCCCCTCCCTGAGACCTCGCATTCCTGATTCTGTACATAAAGCCTTCAATTGAGCTCCACTAAAACCGTCCGCCTTTCTCGCAATGATCTTCAAGTCTACTCCTTTTAAATTCATCTTCCGAGCGTGAATTTGAAGTATCATTAATCTCGCAGCTTCATTAGGTAAATCAAATCTGATAATTCGATCAAAACGACCAGGCCTCAATATTGCCGGATCCAGCACGTCTTCTCGATTTGTCGCAGCTAAAAACATTATCCCCTCCGTATTCGCAAAACCATCTAATTCACTCAATAATTGCATGAAAGTTCGTTGTACTTCTCTATCACCTTTATACACATCATCCGTTCGTTTAACAGCAATGGCATCGATTTCATCAATAAATATGATCGCTGGAATGTTCTCCTTAGCTAAAACAAAAACCTCTCTAACCATCCGAGAGCCCTCCCCGATAAACTTCTGAACCAAATCAGATCCAACAAGATGAATGAATCTAGCCTGAGTAGAATTAGCAATAGCTTTTGCTAATAAAGTCTTACCTGTTCCAGGAGGTCCCGAGAGAAGAGCTCCCGAAGGAGGATCGATGCCAATCTTCTCAAAAAGATCCGGATGTAGCAACGGTAATTCAATAACTTCTCGCATGGCTTGGATCTGATCATCTAAACCCCCTATATCTTCAAAAGTCTCAGTCGGCATCTCAATCAATTCCATTGAAGCTACATGCCCCCTAATCTTTCGCGAAAGAATTTCTATTATCTGAAAAGTCTGCCCGTGTAATGTCACAGAGTCACCCGCCATTGGGGTGATCAATGAATTAGCAGGAAGTAGTACTCGATTGCCTGGAGAATGTGAAACAACAATTCTCCCATCATTCAAAATTCTCTCCACCGAACCAATGATAAGAGGCTTTGTCTTCAAGTTATCAAGATATTGCTTGTATGATTCAATCTCTTGCTTGAGAACCCGATTTTCTTTCTCTAAAATACCAAGTCTCTTTTGAACGGTCTTAATATCTGTCTCAGTCATTACAATAAGATATATAAACCAAAACTAAAAAAATTTTGCTTTTTAAATAAAAGCCAATTTGTTGGCTCAAAATAGATCCAATTGTGATAACAATTGAAATCGTATTGTTATCCATTTCGAACTTTGAAATTTTTTTTGTTTTCTCAACATTTAAAAATCTCAAACCGATTATAATTTTGATTTGTTATCACCAAGATTGTAATAACAAAAACGAGTTAAAATTAAATAATAAAAATTCCGTTTGGTATTAAAATATGAATTTTTACTTTAATTAACTCAAACAAATAATAATTAAAAATAAGAGCTGAAAACGAAATATGGCAGAAGAAGAATCTTTTTTAAATGCCAAAGCCTTGGTTGTTGATAATGGTACTGGTATCTCTAAAAACGGTTTCGCTGGTGAAGATCAACCTCGATCAGTGTTCCCAACTCTCATTGGATATCCAAAATATGAATCCATAATGACAGATGTCGAACATTATACTCGAGAATATTACATCGGTGAAGAAGCAATGCAACTCAAAGGTGTCTTGAAATTAATGTTTCCTGTAGAACATGGTATCATCGAAGATTGGACAGCAATGGAAAAAATCTGGCACTATACCTTCTATACCGACTTAAGAATCGACCCAAGCGAACATCCCGTTCTCTTAACTGAAGCTCCTTTAAACCCAAGACCTAATCGGGAAAAAATGGCTGAAATTATGTTCGAAACTTTCAACGTTCCCGCATTATATGTAGCAATGCAAGCAGTCTTGTCTCTTTATGCCTCTGGTCGTACAACTGGATGTGTAATAGATATTGGAGATGGGGTTTCTCACGTCGTACCAATCTTTGAAGGTTTTGCATTAAGCCACGCAATCCAAAGAATAGACCTTGCTGGTCGAGACATCACCACATACTTACAAAGATTACTAAGACAAAAAGGCTATTCATTCACAACCTCAGCAGAAAAAGAGATTGTGAGAGATATCAAGGAGAAATTGTGCTATTGCGCTATTGACCCAGAAAAAGAAATGATGTTGAGTAAGAAAGTCGCTGGAATGGAGAAAAGTTACATGCTCCCCGACGGAGAGACAATCAACGTCGGTGTAGAACGATTTTTAGCACCTGAGTGCTTCTTTAACCCCTCTGTAATAGGTAAAGAATTAGAACCTTTAGATGACGTTATTGTTAGCGCCATTACAGAGTGTGATGTTGATTTACGCCGAGATCTCTACAGCAACATCGTTCTTTCTGGTGGGTCTACCATGTTCCCCGGAATTAAAGAGCGCTTGACTAAGGAGATAAAAGAACAGATTCCAGAATCCGTTGATGTTAAAATCATTGCTCCCCCAGAACGTATGTACTCCGTATGGATTGGTGGATCAATCTTAAGTTCTCTGAAGACATTCCATCGCATGTGGGTAACACGGCGCGAGTATAAGGAAATGGGTCCTCAAGTAATTCACCGATGTTTCTAATCGGGGGATTTCCATAACATAATATAAAATATATTTTTTTAACTAAATGTTTTTTATTTTCTTTTTTTTGAGTATAGACGACGATTCAATATATTTTTTAATCCTAATTTAAGAAAAATTTTCGATATTTAAGTAATATTCTGAAACTTAAGTGATAGAAGGAGATAAAAAAAAGTAAGAAAATTAATTCATAAAAATTATTGTCGCTCTTTTAAAGCTTTTGCATATCTCTCGTATTTTCTTTTGCCAAAACCTATTACTTTAGCTAACATCTCTGACTTTTTGACGGATGTGTTAAGTTCGTTTGGTTCTTTAATATAACCTTCTTTTAAAGGATTGTTGTATATTTCTTCACCAATTTTAGTTCTTATTACCGTTGAAGTGAATCCATCTTGCGACCCTAAACCACCAAATGATATGTCGGCATAAACATTGGAAAAGTCTCGGCAAGCGTAACAAGCTGCTCTAGTAATTCCTCCCAAATCATTAAAGTCGATGTGGATAGATTTCTGATTTTGAAGCGTTAATATTAAGTCTTCTTTGATATTCATATTTTCAACTTCGCTAAACGAGAAGTTAAATTTTTCTTCCAATTCTTTTCGTCCTTCAATACTAAAAGAAAAATTTAAATTGCAAAATAGGCCTAAAGTATATTTTATTATGTGTGCTGGTAAAATACTCAATTCTTGCATTTTCCTGATAGACATGATTTGACAGGGGGTACCAACGACTGCAATGTTCATCATATCCGAACTAACGACTTTTTTTAATTTTGCTATTGTAGGAATGAAAGTATTATAGTTTTCTAAACCAACAACACCATGAGATAAATCAAAATGAGATCCAGCGGCTTCAATTAATTCTTCTTTAGTTGTCGCAAAGAATGGTACTCGGTTAAACGGTCCTTCCTTTTTAGAAACTATTGCCCCATTTATTAAATTACGATCTAATAAATAACTGAGAATGGCAGTAACCGCACCTCCATCAGTCGCGTTCTTTAAAATTTCTTCCGAATTAGCTTGATTCGAAGTAATTTTCAACCAATTACCTATGGATACTTTATAATCGTATTTTTCATTTAACTCTTTATCTAATACATGAGTTTGAGGGCAAATTAAATAACAAATACCACATTTTAAACAATTATCTTTATTATAATATCTTGGAGGACCAGATTCAGACATCTCGATTGCTTTTATCTCGTGTGCTGAACAAAAACTCACGCATCCTCCACATTCTCCACAGATTCCAAGATCGTGAACATCTTTTATTAAATCATCAAAAGATTTTGGTAAAACTTCATCAACCATTTTTTAACCTACCTTTTTTTTATTTTTATTTGAAATTTATTTAATTTTTTAATATTCAGTTGGCAATTTTTTAAGCTCTGCCAAGGAAAAAACGGGACCATCAACACAGACGTATTTATTGCCAATATTACATCTCCCACATTTTCCAATTCCACACTTCATCCTCATTTCTAATGAATTTAGTATCTGTTCATCATTAAATTTTAATTCTTCTAATACTGCTATCGTCGTCTTAATCATGATTGGGGGACCACACACTACAGCTATGGCATTATCAGAAGAAGGAGCTACTTCTTTTACAATAGGGGCTACGAAACCTACTTTTTCTTTCCACCCTTCCACTTCGCGATCAATCGTTAAAACCACTTCGATATTGTCTTGTTTTTTCCATTCTTCTAAAACATTGCGGTATAAAACTTCGCCCGGGTCGCGATTTCCATAAATTACTGTGATCTTCTTGTAATCCTTTCTATACTTTTCGTTTAACAAGTAAATAACGAGGGATCTTAAAGTTGAAAACGCGAACCCCCCACCAATAACCACAATATCCTTTCCCTTCATTTCTTCAATAGGCCATCCATTTCCAAAAGGACCTCTTACGCCTACAACATCTCCAATATTGCAGTTGTGAAATTCCGATGTAACAGTTCCCATCTTTTTTATAGTAAATTTAATCGAGCCTTCTTCAGTAGGAGATGAAGCAATTCCAATGGGTGCTTCTCCCTTTCCTATTAAGCTTATTTCAGCGAATTGTCCAGGAATATAATTGAATTTATTATAATCTTCTGCTTTCTTAAATTCTAATTCAATAGTTTTAATATCATTTACTTTATTTTCAGAAACAATATTTTTTACCGTTGTAAGCATTGGGATATAAGGATTAGACATTCACATTCTCCTCATTTGTTTTTATATTATTTATTTTACTAATTATTGTTCTTAGGTCGTTATTAACTGGGCATACTTGGATACATCGTCCACATCCCACACATCCAATTAGATCGTAATTCAAGGGGTAATAACTAAATTTGTGTAATATACGATTTCGGCATCGCTCAATATTACTATTGCGGGGATTGTGGCCACTCGTATGAAGTGTATAAAGGCAGAATTGGCAAGTATCCCAGATTCTTATTCGTCTCCCACGATTTTCGTATTGAGCATTCTCATCGATTACATCAAAACAAGTGCATGTAGGGCATAAAAATGAACACGATCCACACCCTAAACAATTTTCGCTAACCTCTTTCCAAATTTCATTGCCAAAATTACTTTCTAAAATATCACTCGTGTTCGTTAGATCTAATTTTGTGGTTATTAAATCTTGTGCCTTCTTTTCTAATTCTTGTGCTTTTTTTACATCTGCTTTAGAAGCTTTTGAAAGCCATGATAATCGTTGAATTATATTATTACCTTTATCACTTATTCCTTCTACCAAATAATTATCGCCTAAATCTACTAAAAAGATATCCATATCATCTTTTTGGAAGGGGTGTCCTTCAATTGATGTACAAAAACACGTACTTTTTGGAGAATTGCAACCAATTCCTATTATTAAACTATTTTCTCTCTTTTTTAAAAATATCTCATCTTGGAAATCCCCAAAAGCAAAAAATTTTTCTAACAGATCAAAACTATGAGCATCGCATGGTCTTATACCGAAAAGAATATTTTTTTCGTCTAAATCTTTTCTATCTTCTATTTCGACAACATTTTTTCCATCTGTTTTAAATTCAAATAGAACTTCCATCTGTGGAAACAAAATTTCTTTTGGTGGAATTTTTGAATTGAAATAATTTAATTCAATCTCTTCTGGGTTTGAAATTTTTCTATAAGCAATAAAACCCTTTTCTTTGACGGGAGCAAAGAAATTATATTCCTCTGATAACTCATTATATAATTTTGCGACCTGATCTTTCAATAAAATCATTAATTCCATTTTCTCACCACTTAATCCTCTTCCATCATAAATTCTTCTTTATCATCCATGCTAAACGACATCATTGGAGGTACCGCTTCTTTATCCAAACCTGAAGTAAAGTTATATCTTTCTTTTACAATTTTTTCTAATTTTCTTGTTATTAAATTCAAATCTATACCCATGGGGCAAACGCTACTACACGCGCCACAAGCAACACATCTACCCGCTAAGTGCATGGCTCGATTAAAATGAAACGCAAAAATATCTGTAAAATCAGTAGTTTTTCCAAACCAAATGGGTTTATTTTGGTCCACGAAACACAGATTGCAATAACACATTGGGCACACTTCTCTACACGCATAACATCTTGTACATGCACTTAAAGTATCTTTAATATATACCCATTTTTCTTCAGAAGTTTTGGATTCAAAGTCAGAAATATCGTTAAAATCATCTTCAATAACGGGATTCTCTAAGCATTCTCCTACACATGAATCATCTACATTAGGAGGGGATTTAACTTTACAAACCTTGCATAATTCATTCAGATATTCGTCGAAAGGAAATGTTTCTTCAAAATCTCTTCCCTTTACGATTATGCTATTACCTAAAATAGATGTTTCTAATATTTCTCTTTCTCCAATTTCCTTCTCAATTCTTTTTCTATTTATTATTCCATTACAAGAAATTCCTATCATTTTAATATTTTCAAGATTAATTTGATTCTCAACAGCTAAATGAATTAATGCTCTTCCAACGCAACCTTTTGCGACAATACCAACTTTTAATTTTTGACCCTCTTCATCGTATAGTGTAGGAATTCTAGGAGCTAAATAATTAGCTAAATTTACATAACATAAATTATTCCACAATAACTTATCCACATCTTCTTCTCTCGTAATGAAAACTGGAGAAGAGCTTAATGGCACCGTTCCCTTTGTATAACCTATAATAACATCAACTTCCTTGTCTCTAAGCAAATTCCTTGCTAACTCTTTAATCGAGTTTTCGATGTCTTGGTTTTCTGATTCAATATCTCCCACTTTTAATCACCATTTTTTCTCAAATTTTTTATTTGGTCCCATTTTTTTAACCAACTTGGTGGTTTTTCTTATCAAAACAGCAAAACGTTCACCTTCAGCAGCAGAAGCCCACATAAAATTAACTCTATCTGGTTCAATTCCGAAAAATTCTAATAGATCCTTTAGAATTCCAAACCTTCTTCTAGCTACTAAATTTCCTGTTAAATAATGGCAATCTCCGGGATGACATCCAGAAACTAGAACTCCATCCCATCCATCTAATAA